>CALHIO010000258.1 GCA_938030915.1 uncultured Gemmatimonadota bacterium | reverse complement strand
AGTGGATCGTGCCGATAAAGGCCCGGTCGATGTCGTCCAGAGCGTGTGACAGACGGTCGACGATCAGATCGTCGGGGAGTTCCTTCGCTCGCTCGGCAGAGAGAGCCAGCTCCACCCCGGTCTGGAAGCGCTCCCGAAGCTCCGACGCCGCCTTCCGGGTGAAGGTGACCGCCGCCAGCTGATCAACGGTAGCGGTACCCGTCGAGATCAGGGTGACGAGCCGGCCTACGAGTGCCGTCGTCTTGCCGGACCCTGCTCCAGCCTCCACGAGAAGATTCGCTTCGAGGTCCGAGGCGATTCGATCTCGCGCCCGGGCATCCGGAAACGGCAAGTGGAGTACGTCGGAATCGGTCACGGCGGCAATGTGACGTTCAGAAGGCCCTGAGGGAAGGCAGGTCACATCCGCACCAAACGACCGCCCGCCCCAGCCCACGCCCATCGCTGTGAGGGCGGCCGGGGGCGCGATCTCGCCCGTCCCAACCACATCCTGCGCAACGGGTTAGCGACTATTCGCGATTCAGGTCGTACTTCATGATCCGTCCATGGGGCCCGTCGCGATCCCGTTCGAGCTCGAAGACGTCACCACGCGGCCCCGGCGCCCGATCCAGATGAACCCTCAGCGCTTCACGATCTTCCTCGCTGAGGTCGAAGCCGAAGGCCGCCACGTTGCGGGCCATCTGCCCGACACGAGTACCGCCCGAGACGACGGCCCCGACGTGGGGCTGATCGAGCACCCAGCGAATGGCCACTGCCGACGTCTCCACGCCATGTCTCGTGCCGATCGCCGCCATTGTCTCGAGAAGACTCTGGAACGCGGACCAGCCACCGAACTCGTCGATGATCAATCGGTACTTCACGAGCGACCGATTCACATACTCATCCGGCTCGGCGACGCCCAGCCAGCGATCCGTGAGGAATCCGCCCGCGAGCGCACCGAAGCAGAGAAGCTTCATGCCCGACACCACACAGTGGGCGGAAAGGGGCCCGGCCGGCCGACGATCCAGCAACGAGTACTGCACCTGATTCGAAATCGGCGATACACCGACCGAGTCCAGGCGCCGTACCCGAGGCTCGTCGAGGTTGGTCACGGCAACGTGTCGTATCTTTCCTTCGCCGCGAAGCTCGTCGAGGACGCCGGCGGCCTCCTCGAAACCCGGGATCTCGTCCCGCCACCAGTAGTACTGGACCAAATCGAGCCGCTCGACGCCCAGGCGGCTCAGGGACCGCTCGATGATCCCGCGTACGTAGGAGCCATCGACGCGCGGCAGATCGGACCAGTCCGGCACGAACTTCGTGTGAATCTGAATCGCCGCATCATTCGACGTGGTCGCCCACCTTCGAAGGAAGCGCCCGTAGAGTTCCTCGACACCCGTGTAGATGTCCGCGCAGTCGAAGGTCGTGACGCCGAGTTCCGCGGAGGCTTCGAGGACGTCGATGGCGTCATCGAGCGCGGACTGAGACAGGCGGTGCCCGGCAGAGAATTGCCATCCCCCGTGAATCAACCGGCTGATCGAGTACTCGGGTGTGAGGTCGTGCCGGTCGACCGTCACCGACCCTCGCCATCCCCCAGAGGCACTCGGGTCACCTCCGAGTGGCGGAAGGTGGTCCGGCCCGTCCGCGTGATCCGGAACCGAGCTCCACATAGAGGATCCGGGCACGCAATGTCCATGTCCGTCGTCATCCAGTCGTGGGGATGCGTCTGACGCTGTTTCGCCGGCAGGAGCGGCAGGAGCGCCGCCAGCGGATACATCGGGAACGTCTGGCCAGCAGGAAAGCTCAGATTCTCCCCCGAGAGTTCGAAGTAATCGCCCACGGCATGATTGCAGACCATGGGCTGATCGCCCTCGATGACCTCTACACGAAGGTCATAGAGCGTGAATTCGTCGGACACGGACACGGTGAGATCAATCCCCGGAGATCGGCTGAGCCAGCATGTCCTTCAGCCAGTGACCTGCCCGGTGCACCTTGGCTTCGACGTAGGGTCGATTGTGCCGGTTCAGCCTTCCGTGCAGCGGCCGGCGGTCGACGACGGTGATCCCCGCGTCCTGCATGGCCTGAAGCTTCTCCGGGTTGTTCGTGAGAAGCTCGATACGCTCGAGGCCGAGTACCTGCAGAATACGCGCTGCAACGTCGTACCGACGCTCGTCCGGACCGAAACCCAGCGTGCTGTCCGCGTCGATGGTGTCGAGTCCACCCTCCTGGAGCGTGTACGCCCGGAACTTGTTGCGGAGCCCGATCCCCCGGCCTTCCTGCGCGAGATAGAGGAGCACGCCACCGCCACGGGACTCGAACAGTTTCATGCTGCCCCGAAGCTGCTCGCCACAGTCGCACCGCAGACTTCCAAAGAGATCCCCGGTCAAACAGGCCGAGTGGAGTCGGACAGGTACCGGATCCGGCCACTGGTCGGGGTTGCCCACCATGATCGCCACATGCTCCTGAAGCCCGTGGGATTCACGGAACAATACGAAGCGCGAATCCACGGCCTCCGCGAGCGGTACAGGCGCCTCGCTGATCGCGACCACGTCCACGCCGCACGCCGCGACGAACTCGTTCACCTCACCCGTGTCGACCGTGAGCACCTCCCCGCGCTTGAGCGCATCCTTCAATCGGGGAGCGTGGGGCGACCAGACCGGAACCGCGACCACAGCCGGCAGCTGCTGCGCCAGCCGCACGAGAGACAGCCCGGCAGCCTCAGCCGAGGCGGCAGACGACAACGTCCGCGCCGACGCCTCGTGATCGGCATCCGCCGAGCAGGCGAGCTCCAGCACCTCGTGCAGCTCGACATTCTGACGAAGCGTGATCGAATAGCTCCCCGAGGGGACGGCATTCGACTGCTCTGGCGACAGGCCCATCGCAGACAGCCGGTGGGCCGTCACGACGAGCCGCAGCGGCTCCGTGCCCATGGTTCGAAGCCGGTCGAGACCCTCCGGGTCAAGCCCTTCGACCGCGGCTACCAGCACACCCGTCGCGGGAGAGCTCGCGGGGAGCATCGCCCGACGGTCGGTGATCAGGAGCGGACGCCCCTGCCGGAGATCGAAGAGTCCACGTTCAGCGTTGTGCATGGTTCGACGTTCTGGGAGGGAATGGGTGAGCGCAAGCGGGGGAGCCGAGAGAACCCCCGTCGGTCGCAGCGGGTCCGTACGTCCTGCGACGTCCTGAGCACTCCGGACGGAAGAGACCTCCTCGGGCTCGGTCGTCTCGGAGGGGACAAGCAGCAGCCCCAGCGCGCGCATGCGCCGCCCCGTGCGACGGAGGCTGGTCCACC
>CALHIO010000257.1 GCA_938030915.1 uncultured Gemmatimonadota bacterium | reverse complement strand
CCGGGCGGCCGAACGCCGGGAAATCGTCGCTCTACAACGCTCTGCTCGGTGAGGAACGCGCGATCGTCACGCAGGAGCCGGGCACGACTCGTGATGCGCTCGAAGCTGTGGTGCAGCTGGGAGGCTTCCCGTTTCGTCTCGTGGATACGGCGGGACTTCGTGATCCGGCGGGGCAGATCGAGGCAATGGGCATCGAGATCGCCCGGGGATACGTGGATCGTGCCGACGTGGTGTTGTACTGCATCCCAGCAGACGAAGAGGCGAGTGATGACGACAGGATATTTCTTTCGTCCGGCGTCTCGGCACCCGTCGTACTGGTGCGAACGAAGGCGGATCTGGCCGACGTCGAGGTTCTTCAGGAGTCGAGTTCGGGTGGCCGCCCCCTGGCGGGCCAGGTCAGAGTTTCGGTCGAGAGCGGGGCAGGGCTGGATCAGTTGAGGCAGATGCTACCTGAGCTCGTCTACCGCCAGATCGTCACCGCACGGCCGGATGTACCTGTCCTGACGCGTGCTCGGCAGTCGAGGTCCCTTCGGATCGCCCGGGCGGAGATGCTCTTGTTCAGAGAGGGCCTCGAGGCGGAGCTGCCGGCAGAGATCGCAGGGACGCATCTCCGCTCTGCGGAGTCCGCTCTCGAAGAGCTGCTCGGCACGGTGTCGGCCGACGACATTCTCGATGTGGTGTTCCGTGAGTTCTGCATCGGGAAGTGAGGATGCGAGGATCAGAGGAGTCGTCGGTGCGTGCCGGATATCTGATCGGGGGTCGTGTCCAGGGTGTAGGGTTCCGATGGTGGACGGCCCGGCACGCCGGGTCATTGGGAGTTGCGGGTACGGTGCGGAATCTTCCAGATGGATCGGTCGAGGTCATGCTGGTCGGTGAGCCGCAGGCTGTTCGACAGATGAGGATCGATCTGGAAGACGGTCCCCGGTTCGCGAGGGTCGATGGAATTGCCGAGATTCCATGCACGCTCGATGCCGACACCATCGGTTTCTCCATCCTCTGAACCTCGACCGAACATGCGCAGTCGCTACGATGTCCTGGTCGTGGGAGGGGGGCATGCCGGGGCTGAAGCCGCCGCCGCCGCTGCCCGAGCCGGTGTCCGAACACTCCTGATTTCTCCAGACCTCTCGAGAATCGGGCAGATGAGCTGCAACCCGGCGATCGGAGGTGTCGCAAAGGGGGTGGTCGCACGCGAGGTCGACGCGCTCGGCGGGGTGATGGGGCAGGCCACGGACGCATCACGCATCCAGTTCCGCATGTTGAACAGGTCGAAGGGGCCGGCGGTGTGGGGTCCTCGCGCACAATGTGATCGGTCGATGTACCCGATCGTGGTTCGACGGGTGCTCGATGGGTTGCCCATGCTCGACCTCTTTCAGGAGATGGTCGCTGACCTTCTCGTCGATGGGGGACGTGTGGTGGGCGTGCGAACGCGTGGGGGTCTGGAGTTCCTGGGTGACTGCATTGTCATCACCACGGGGACGTTTCTGCGGGGTCGAATCCATGTGGGTGGCGAGGCGGGCGTAGAGGCGGGCCGGGCAGGGGAGGCTCCCTCCGTCGAATTGGCGGAGGGGCTCGAGGATCTGGGACTGGAGGTGGCTCGTTTCAAGACAGGAACGCCACCGCGCGTGGATGGCCGATCGGTGGACTTCGACAGGACGGAGCGTCAGGATGGCGACGATGTCGCATATCGATTCGCGGCCTATGCGCAGGAAGTCATCCCCGACCAGTTGCCGTGCTGGATCACCTACTCCGGGGACGGTCTGAAGGACGTCGTCACGAGGAATCTTCAGAGAAGCGCACTGTACGGAGGGGAGATCGCAGGCCGAGGGCCTCGGTACTGCCCGTCGATCGAGGACAAGATCGTCCGATTCCCGAATGCTCCTCGGCACCAGATCTTCCTGGAACCGGAGGGCCTGAACACGACCGAGCTGTACGTGAATGGCCTCTCGACGTCTCTACCCGCCGAGGTACAGCTCGAATTCCTGCGTACGATCCCGGGGCTCGAAGAGGTCGTCATGACCAAGGTCGGCTACGCGATCGAGTATGACTACTTCCCACCCCACCAGCTGACGCACTCCCTCGAGCTTCGAGCCCACCCTGGTCTCTTTCTCGCGGGGCAGATCAACGGGACCACCGGGTATGAGGAGGCTGCGGGCCAGGGGATCGTTGCCGGAATCAACGCCGCGCTTCGGGTTCGGGGCGAAGACCCCTTCGTCCTCGAGCGTGATCAGGCGTACATCGGAGTCCTGATCGACGATCTCGTGACCAGGGGCGTCGACGAGCCGTATCGACTCTTCACGTCGCGGGCGGAATTCCGCCTGATGCTTCGTCAGGACAACGCACCTCGACGACTCGGCCTTCTGGCACGAGATCGCGGGCTTCTGACGGATACTCAGGTCGAGGCACTCGGAGATCGAATCTCGGAAGAAGACCGGATCATGGTCTGGTTCGGAGAGACCTCGGTGGGGCCGCAGGAGGTCGCGGCGATGCTCGAAGAGGTCGGCTCCAGCCCCATTCAGCAGAAAATGCGGGCGGTCGAGTTGCTGAAGCGCCCTCGTGTGAGCGCACGTTCACTCGTCGCGCTCGCGGAGGAGCCCCCGCGAGGAGAACTCGCGGACGAGATCCTGGCGGCGGTCGAGGTGGAGCTCAAATACGCGGGCTACGTCGAGCGTGAACGTGCTCGCGCCATGAGACTCAGAAGCCAGGCCACGTTTCTCCTGGACGACGAGCTCCCGTACATGGACTTCGTGACGGTGTCCTGGGAGGCTCGGGAAAAGCTGAGTGTGGTGCGCCCGGGGTCCCTCGCGCAGGCAGGCCGCATCCCGGGGGTTTCACCTGCGGATCTGCAGAACCTCATGCTCGAGGTCAGGAAGCTCCGCGCGAACACCTGATTGACGTCGCCGGCGCCCTGACCGTGGGTGATCCGCTGTTTCATAAAAGTGTTTCACGTGAAACACCATGGATGGCTCCAGCACGGCCTAGCCCTACTGTCCGTAGTGTTTCACGTGAAACGGGCGGTCAGCGCTTCTCCATCTCCATGAAGAGGTTGGCCGGGTCGTCCACCTCGTCCAGGTTGAAGTCCCAGTCGGTGGGTCCGTCCAGGCGCACCACGGTCGAGGATGTGAAGACGTACGCCCGAGTGACCGGGTCTCCGTTGTTTGGCCGCAGCGTCAGAACGCCCTCGGCCACATCGAGGGACCCGAACTCTGTGAAGGGTGCCCCGCCGAATGCGATCGTCGACTGATAATTGCCACTCTCGTAGATCGTGATGTAGGACACGCCATTCTCGAGCAGATCCACCACGATCGACGTATCGGCGACGCTCTGAACCGTGAGTACGGTCGCGTCCCATGTGCCGACAAAGGGCTCAAGTAGCGGATTCGTACTCGGTCCCACCGGCGTGTCGCCGGATCCGCACCCTGCGACGACGATCCCGAACATCAGAGGAAGGATCCGTCGTGTGACCCATCCCCGCATCTCGAAGCAACCCGTGTTCCCTGAAATCACTGCAGAAACTCACTCTTCTGTGGCGATTCACCGCCTCTGGCCCAAACCCTGCGCTAAGCTCAAGTGGGCCCGCAGGTGGGTCAAGGATTTTCTCTGTTTCGTGCCGCCGTGGGTCGCACCTATATTCCGCGCCCGCGGCGAACCTTCAACGCAGTCTGCATGTCTCACGTCATCGCAATCGCGAACCAGAAAGGCGGAGTCGGCAAGACGACCACCGCCATCAACCTCGGTGCATCGCTCGCCGTGGCCGAGAAGCGGACTCTCGTTCTCGACATCGATCCTCAGGGCAACGCGACCAGTGGACTCGGTGTGGAGGATCGGGCGTCACGGCCCAACATATATAAGGTTCTGATCGGACAGTCGGAGTTGAGCGACGCGATCGTACAGCATGTGCACTTTCCGTACCTGGATGTCGTTCCCTCGACTCGTGACCTGGTCGGTGCAGAAATCGAGCTGGTGTCGGCCTTCAGTCGCGAGACGATTCTGCGCCAGGCCCTCGAGACGGTCCGAGACCGGTACGACTTCATTCTGGTGGACTGCCCTCCCTCCCTCGGCCTTCTGACCGTGAACACGCTGACGGCTGCGGATTCGGTTCTGATTCCCATTCAGTGCGAGTTCTATGCACTCGAAGGCTTGAGCCAGCTGCTCAACACGATCCGGCTGGTGCAGCGGGGTCTGAACCCGAGCCTGGACGTGGAGGGCGTGCTTCTGACCATGTACGACAAGAGGCTGAATCTGTCGCGTCAGGTGAGTGCCGAAGCGCGCGAGTATTTCGGCCCCAAGGTCTACCGTGCCGCGATCCCTCGGAATGTTCGTCTCGCAGAGGCGCCGAGCTTTGGACAGCCGATCGTTCAATACGACGTCCTCTCGCAAGGCGCGCAAGCGTACCTCGCTCTGGCCAATGAGGTCATCGAGCGGCGCAGCCGGGCGGTTCCTGCCGTCACCGTGGGTGCCGGACCATGAGCCGTGACCGACTGGGGAAAGGGCTCGGTGCGCTCCTGGGAGAGTACCTGGAGCCTGAAATCGGCGAGGGCGACGTTCGCAAGCTTCCGCTGACATCGATCGTTCCGAATCCGGTCCAGCCTCGTCGCGTCTTCACCGATGCGGAACTGGAAAATCTCACCTCCTCGATCCGGGAGAACGGCCTGCTGCAACCGCTCGTCGTTCGGCCTGCGCCGGGCACGACGGATCGCTTCGAGATTGTTGCGGGTGAGCGGCGTTTCCGCGCGCTCAATCGTCTCGCGTGGACCGAGGTTCCGGTCGTCGTACGTGACGCCGACGATGAGACCCTCCTGGTTCTGGCTCTGGTGGAGAACCTGCAACGCGAGGCGCTAAACCCGCTCGAGGAGGCAGAGGGATACGAGTCGCTCGCTCAGCGTTTCGACATGAAGCACGCGGATATCGCGAAGGCCGTGGGCAAGGATCGTTCGACCGTCGCGAACCTGGTGCGTCTTCTGAAGCTGCCCGTTTCCATCCGGAAGCTGGTCGAGTCCGGCGAGCTCACGCAGGGGCACGCTCGGGCGCTCCTCTCCGTCGAGGATCCCGTGCTGGCCGCGGATTTGGCCCGGCGTGCCGCGAAGGACGGATGGTCGGTGCGGGAGATCGAACGGCGCACGGCCGCCGCGTCCGGCGCGCGACGATCACGCAAGCCGAGCGAGAAGGATCCGGTGGTTGGCGCGCTCGAGGAGGCTCTCCAGGAGTTTCTCGGCACCCGCGTGCAGGTGAAGCCCGGTCGGTCCGGAAAAGGGTCGATCGAGATCCAGTATCACGGACCCGCGGATTTCGAGCGCATTTTCGAGCAGATGACAAGAAGATCCGTGAGTGACGTCGTCGAGTGAGTCGTTCCGGCGAACGTGGAAAGCTCAGCATCGTCCTCGTTCCCGAAGGGAGCCAGGATACGCGCTCGTTCGCGATTTCCTACCGGGCCCTCGGCGCGCTCGCAGGCGGCGTGTCCATTCTCGCGCTTGCACTTACGGTGATGGCGGGGAGCTGGTGGTATCTTGCGGCCCGTGCCTCACGGGTGTCGGAGCTCGAGCGGGAAGTAGAGGACATGGCGAGGGATCGCGCACGGGTTCAAGCTCTGGTTCAACGGCTCGAAACCATCGAGGACCAGTACCTGACGATTCGGAATATGTTCGGGTCCGCCCAGATGGAGGAGTTGAGTGGGGTCTGGCTGCCTCCGGCCTCGCCCGGGCGTCGGGGGGATGGAAACGAACGGCCCACCACGGGTGCGTCACGGCCCTCCTCGTGGCCGTTGTCTCAGAGGGGCTTCGTGACCCAGGAACTGTATGACGGGAATGAGGGGGATCATCCCGGGCTCGACATCGCGGTCGCTTCCGATTCCTATATCCGGGCGTCGGGGGGTGGGACGATCGTCGATGTCGGAGAGGACGCTGTCTATGGCCGGTACGTCGTCATCGATCACGGCGAGGGGACGACGACGCTGTACGGCCATGCGTCCGCCACCTTCGTGCGGCTCGGACAGGACGTCCGGGAACGTCAGGTCATCGCTCTGAGCGGGTCCACCGGCCGTTCGACCGCTCCCCACCTGCATTTCGAGCTCCTGCTGGACGGGGAGCCGGCCGACCCCCTGACGTTCGTCGAGCAGCCCGGCTAATCCGGTGCCGCAGCGATTTCGCCGTCTCCGGGGCACGTCTCTTGCGACTGTGGTCTATCGCGGCCCGACGCGCATACATTGCACGCTCCCAATCAGGAGATCGAGGTGAGGATGGCACGCGACCGCGAACACAACCAGACGTCTTCGGAGGCCGTGATTTCCATTATCGGCCCCGGGATGACGGTCGTCGGAAACTGCGAAAGTGACGGCACGATCCGTATCGAAGGCACGGTCAATGGGTCGGTCAAGGCGGGGAAGGCCGTCGTGATCGGCAAGCAGGGCCTCGTGTCCGGAGACATCATGACGCAGGATGCGGTGATCTCGGGACGCATGGAGGGTACGCTCGTGGCGGCCTCGCGTCTGGAGGTCCAGGCAACGAGTCATATTGAGGGAGAGGTCCACACGCGTCGGATGCAGTTGGAGGAGGGCGCTGTCCTCAATGGCACGGTCCACATGGGGTCCGATGTCGCGAAGGCCGTGTCGAAAAACCCCGCCCGCGAGCCCGAACCGGTCGACAGGGCCGGCACTGTCACCTCCGAGCCGACCAGCACGGTGGGCTAGGTTGTCCACAGGCTGTAAGCGTATGTTTCAGAGGCGTTCGGGGCACTTTTCCACACTTTCAACTTCGGATGCGGAACCCGCGCCACAGCTGACGATTCGATGAAAATGGAATCGGTGCTCCAATATCTGGACAGCTGGCTTCAGGTCTCCGACCATCCCGACTACCCGACGGCCCTCAACGGTCTTCAAGTCGGGGGCGCGGAGGATGTGGACACGGTGGTCACCGCCGTCGATGCTTCCGAGGCGTCGATCCGGGCGGCGGTCGATCTCGGAGCCGACCTGATGATTGTGCACCACGGCCTCTTCTGGGGCGGCCTCGAGCCCATCGTCGGGCGACACGAACGACGGATCCGGGCGCTTCTCGAGGCCAACATCGCCCTGTACAGTGTCCACCTACCCCTGGATTCCCATCTCGAGGTGGGCAATTGTGCGCTTCTGGCGAACGCCCTTGGTCTGGGCGTCGAGGGGAGGTTCGCCCGCTACAAGGATCGCGAAATCGGTGTGTGGGGCGTGCTTCCGGAACCGGTGACGCTCGATGAGTTCCGGCGTGTCGTGTCCACCGCCGTGGGAGGGGGAGAGGTTCGTGCCCTGCCGGGTGGTCCCGATCGGATCCGATCGGTAGGGGTGATGAGCGGGGGAGGGGGTTCTTTCGTACGGGAAGCCGCGGATGCGGGCCTCGATGCGTATGTAACCGGTGAAGGTGCTCATCACACGTTTTTCGATGCGGCTGAATTTGGAATACACGTTCTTTTTGCGGGCCACTACGCAACAGAAACCTTCGGCGTTCGAGCGATTGGGGCCCATCTCTCTGATCGGTTCGGAGTTCAGTCGCACTTCATCGATCAGCCGACCGGCCTGTGAAGCGACCCGTGGACGCCGCCCTGTTCCTGGAGAGCGGTCCGTTCGTTCCCTTCGTCTTGGACCCAACGGGCGAGGAAGTCCTGTGGGTGGGACCGCAGGCCGAGGAGCTGCTGGGCTACCCATTGAGTGCCTGGTCGGAGGTCGGGTTCTGGGATGACGTGGTGGTGGAGGCTGATCGGGACGAATTGCGAAGTGTCCGAGCGCGTAGTGCGGTCCCGGGGTCCGGATTTTCTCTGGATTACCGTGCGCGGGCGTCGAATGGATCGGTGCTGTGGCTGACTGAGGTGGGCCGTGTGGTCCAGGATGGAGATCTGATCCGAATTCATGGGTTTCTCCTGGACGTCTCCGAGCGCAAGAGGAGGGAAGTCGCGCTCTGGAAGAATGAGGAGCGCGTCCGCGCGCTTCTTCGGAATGCGCCCGATGCCATGGTGATCACCGACGCCGATGGTCGGGTGCGCGAGATGAACGCTCAGGCGGTGAGTCTTTTCCAATACGAGCTCGCGGAGGTCATGGGGTCGTTACTCGATCCGATGATCACAGAACGGTTTCAGCCCCAGTTTCGTGAGATTCGCGAGGGATTGGATGCGGAGTCCGAGCGACGCTCACTCGTGGTTGGGCGTGCGTTCGCAATCGAACAGCGGGATGGGACTGAAATTCCCGTGGAGATCGGGATGAGTCTGGTAACCGCTCCCGATGGGACCGTCCAGATTCTGAACTCGTTCCGCGACCTGACGGCTCGACGACGAGTCGAGGCTCGGGTACGGTCTCGTGACAGTCGCCTGCGCCCGGTCGCCGATGGCCTGCCAGCGATGGTCTGTTTCGTGGATCGGGACGAGCGGTTCCGCTTCGTGAACGAGGCTTATGCGGCCTGGTACGGGTGGCAGCGCCATCAGATGGAGGGTCGTCACATTCGTGAGGTGGTTGGGGAGTCCGCCTACTCGGAGATGTCATCCACCATCTCGGCGGCCTTGGGCGGTACGCCCAGCCATGTCCGAGGGGAGGTCGTCGACCCTGACGGGGCCCTTCGTTACATCGACATGAGTTTCGTGCCCCAGTTCGACGAGGCAGACTCGATTGACGGGTTTCTTGCCGTCTTTTTCGACGTGACCAGTGAGGTTCGAGCGGAGCAGGCAGACCGCTTGCATCGGGAAGAACTCGCGCGGGTCGCCCGAGTAGCGACGCTGGGAGAGCTCGCCGCGTCCATTGCGCATGAGCTCAATCAGCCCCTGTCCGCCGTGGTCGCGAACGCCAGGGCGGCCGTTCGGTTTCTTGATGCGATAC
>CALHIO010000256.1 GCA_938030915.1 uncultured Gemmatimonadota bacterium | reverse complement strand
CGAGCTGCCGACTCGACGAATACCTCGTCGCCGTTCACGACGAAGTGCGCTCGACCGTCGAAAACATCGATCCCGAGGGTGTTCAGAGGCTGATCCCCCTCGGCCTGGACGGTCTGGACCGATGGGTGGGGGGTCCAGTCGACGAGCGTTTCGGTGATCTCTCCGATGCGGCGCTTCACGAGGTAATCACCGGTCGGGCGGACCAGCAGATAGGTGTACTCCAGGTCGAGGCCTCCGAGATCGATGCCTCCGACGAAGATCCCGTACGCCTCGCGGTACCCCATGGGCGCATCGTACTGCTGGAAGGTCGCACGGACGTGCATGTCTCCCGTCAGGATGACGTCCGAATCCCGGTAGGCGATGCCCGCGGGCCCGGTCTGTATCCGAATACCGTCGTCGTCTTCAACGAGCTGGAATTCGGCCGGGTCACTCGACTCGCTGTCGAGACGGATCGAGTAGTTCGGGCGGGCGTCGGCTCCGGTCTGGGCCGGCTCCTGTCCGCGCTCGGGGAGCGTTTCGGTGGCGCAGGCGACGACGAAGAGGGTTCCCAGGAGCGCCGCGAGACGGGATCGGCGCGGGTCGATGCTTCGGTCCGCGATCGACGCGTCGCGTACCGTCACCCGGCCCTGCGTCGCTTGTTCTTCATGAAGTCCATCATGATGTACTGCCCGAGCGTCATGGTGCTGGTGAAGTAGGCTTTGCCTCGCGCGATCTCGGACACCTTCTGGACGAACTGAACGAGGTACGGATCCTGGGCCAGCATGAACGTGTTGATGAGGATACCGCCCTTACGGCAGGCCGCGACCTCGTCGAAGGTCTTCTTGAGGATCATCGGGTCGAGCCCGCCCGAGTTCGTGTAGACGCGTCCGTCGGGCAGCGTCATCGCGCTCGGCTTCCCATCGGTGATCATGATGATCTGCCGCATGTCCTTCTTCTGGGAATTCAGGATCCGGCGGGCGATCTCGAGGCCCTCGGCCGTATTCGTGTGGAAGGGGCCGACCTGCGCCTTACCGAGCTGCGACAGGGGAATCTCCTGAGCACGGTCTCCGAACGTAACGACCCGTAGCGTGTCCCCGGGGAACTGTGTCCGGATCATGTGCGACATCGCGAGCGCGACGCGCTTGGCCGGTGCGAATCGATCCTCGCCGTACAGGACCATCGAGTGACTGATGTCGAGCAGGAGCACGGTGGCACACGAAGAGCGGAACTCGGACTGGTGCACCATCAGGTCCCCGTAGTCGAGGTCCAGCGGCACCTTCAGTCCCTCACGCTCGATCGCGTTCTTGAGCGTGGCCGGAATGTCGAGGTTCATCGTGTCCCCGAACTCGTACGGCCGTGACGCCGCCTCGGCCTCGATGCCCGTCGCGAGGTGCGGGGTGTCGTGCGATCCCGCGTTCGATTTGCCGAGCGCACCGAGCAGGCCCTTCAACGCGCGGTAGCCGAGGAAGTCCATCCCCTTCTGCGTGAGGTTGAAGTTGACCTGCTGTGCAGCCTGCTTCGCCTCGTCGATGTTGCCTGCGCCGGTGACGTCGTATGTGGCACCGGGCATCTGGGCCTGCCCGCTTTCGAGGTCGATGTAGCCCTCTTCGACCATGCGCTGCACGAGGTCGTCCAGGAGCTCGGCGATCTTCTGCTGGATCTCCTCATCGCCCTCTCCCTCGCCCCGCAACTCCTCGATCATTTCGGGCGTGAGCTGGCCGCTCTCCACGAGCGCACGAAGAAGCTGGTTCTTGAGCGAGTCGGTCGAGTTCGTGTCCTCATCGCCGGACCATCCCCAGAACGGGTGATAGTGCGCGCCTCCGGCGAAGCCTCCGTCCATGAGGAAGTCGGAGAGGTGCTCGAGCAGAGACTCGAGGTTCAGGGCATCCAGCCACTTGCCCGTGTACTTGCTGTATGTCGTGAAGCGCATGACACCATCCTAGGGGTCTGCATACCTTCCGGCCATGAAGCCCGATTCCATCCCTCCCGACACCGTAGCCGGGCTTCGGCGCGCCCTGCTGGACCATTACGACCGGAGTGCACGCGACCTGCCCTGGAGGCGGGACACCGATCCGTACCGGGTGCTCGTGTCCGAGTTCATGCTGCAGCAGACCCGGGTCGAAACGGTGATCAGGTACTACGAACCGTGGCTCGAGCGGTTCCCCACCGTCACAGTTCTCGCGGAGGCTGAAGAGGATCAGGTCCTCAAGGCATGGGAGGGGCTCGGGTACTATCGAAGAGCCCGGAATCTCCACCGGGCCGCTCAGGTCGTCGCAGAACGGCACGGTGGCACGATCCCGTCGGATCCGGATGAGCTCCGATCGCTCCCCGGTGTCGGCGAGTACACGACCGGAGCCGTCGCGAGTATCGCGTTCGGCGTTCCCGCACCTGCGGTCGATGGAAATGTCCGGCGTGTGTTCGCGCGTCTGTTCGATGTGGCGA
This sequence comes from uncultured Gemmatimonadota bacterium, assembly GCA_938030915.1. Taxonomy (GTDB): domain Bacteria; phylum Gemmatimonadota; class Gemmatimonadetes; order Longimicrobiales; family Gaopeijiaceae; genus UBA2589. Next base: position 8,107 of record CALHIO010000256.1, on the reverse strand, counting down.
CACCCACGACTGTGTGGTTGAGGGAGATCGCCGGCCGACTGGTGTCGAGCGATCGCGCCGGGGACTGGACTCAGGCGCTGATGGAGCTGGGCGCGACCGTGTGCACCCCGAAATCTCCGACGTGCGATGCGTGCCCGGTGACGGCGTGGTGCGCGTCGCTCGCAGCGGGCACGGTCGACGAGCGACCCGCTCGCGCGAAGAAGCGCGAGGTGCCGACTCGGGTGATCCCCCTCGCCGTGCTCTGTCGATCGGGTGAGGTGCTTCTGCAGCGACGGTCAGCCGGGGGGCTCCTGGCCGGTCTGTGGGCATTTCCGGAGTCCGGCGACGTCACCCCCGCAGACGTCGCGACGCGGCTGGGATTACAGCCTGAGGGAGAACCGCATTCGCTGCCCGTCGTGGAGCATCGGTTCACGCACTTCCATGCGCGTTACGTTCCCACCGTACTGGAGGTGCGGGGGGACGTCAGCGTGGCCGTGCCGGAGGGGAGTCGGTGGGTCCGCCCCGGGGGGCTCGGTGACACTGCGCTCCCGGTCGCCCAGCGAAAGGTGTTCGATTCGTGGCTGAACAGCATGGAGTGAGCGCAGCGTGAAGATCGCCGAGATGACGTGGATGCAGGTCGAGGACTACCTGCAGAACGATGACCGATGCGTGCTCCCGCTCGGGAGTACCGAACAGCACGCGTACATCAGCCTGGCGACGGACTCGATTCTCTCCGAGCGCGTGGCTCTGGAGGCGGCGGAGCCTCTCGGGGTGCCGGTCTTCCCGGTGCTCGCATACGGGATCACGCCGTACTTCATGGGCTATCCGGGCACGGTCAGCGTCTCGCCGAACACGTACGAGCAGCTGCTTCAGGAGATCCTGGGCAGCGTGCGTAAGCACGGTTTTCGTCGGATCCTGGTCGTGAATGGACACGGTGGGAACAGCCCGGCCCGACCCGCCGTGGAGGCGTGGGCGGCGCGCCGGGACGGGGTGGAGTTGATTTGGCACAACTGGTGGAAGTCGCCCGATGTCCGAGGGGCGGTCGACGAGATCGACCCCGCGGCGTCCCACGCATCGTGGATGGAGACGTTTCCGTGGACGCGGGTGGACGGCGTCGAGCTTCCTCAGCAGCACAAGCCGCCTGTCGACCTTTCGGACCGGGACGAGATCTCGCTCCAGCGCTTCAGGGAGATGATCGGCGACGGGTCGTTCGGAGGATGGTACGAGCGACCCGACGAAGAGATGAATGCCATCTGGTCCGTCGCGGTGGGAGAAACTCGGGCCCGGCTCGAGTCGGGGTGGTCGTCATGAGCCTGCCAACGGGTTGCCGCACGTCTGGTCATGTGAGCCGAGCATGAGGATCGATTTCAGCGGACAGACAGTCCTCGTCACGGGCGCCGCCCACGGCTTCGGTCGTGCCATCGCCGGGGCGTTTGCAGACCACGGTGCGACGGTTCACGCGTGCGACGTCGTCGAGGAGGAGCTGACGCAGACACGGCAGCGTCTCGGCGACGAGGGTCACACGTCGGTCGTCGACGTCACCGATCGAGCTGCCGTTCAGACGTGGGTTGCCGGGGCCCGGACTCGAACCGGCCGGATCGACGTGCTCGTGAACAACGCCGGTGGGGTGCTTGGACAGGTCGGGCAGCCCCTCGAATCGGTGTCCACCGAGGAGTGGCAGAGCATCGTCGCCGTGAACCAGACGGCGGCGTTCTGGACCGCTCAGGCGGTTGCCCCGGCGATGAAGGAGGCGGGCCGTGGTCGGATCATCAACATCTCGAGCGGGGCGGGCCTCGGGATCAGCAAGACCGGCATCCAGGCTTATGCGTCGGCAAAGGCCGGGCAGATCGGTCTCACCCGGCAGCTCGCGCACGAACTCGGACCCTGGGGCATCACGGTGAACAACGTGGCGCCGGGCTTCGTCCTCTCGAACCCGACGACCGAGCGACAATGGCAGGCGCTCGGGTCGGACGGTCAGCAGCAGTTGATCGACGGGATCGCGTTGAAGCAGCTGGGCGACCCCGCCGATATCGCGCACGCGGTCCTCTTCCTCGCTTCCGAGCACGCAGGCTGGATCTCGGGGGTGGTACTGCCGGTCGACGGGGGGAAGTAGCTCTAGCCTTCCTCGGTCAGATCCGGCCAAACCGGCTTCGTCGTCGCTCGGAAGAGCAGTGACGTCTCCACGCGGGAGACCTCGGGCAACGACGTGATCGCGTCCAGCGTGAAGTCGCGAAGGTGCTCCATGTCCTGAGCGACGACATGGACGAGGTAGTCTGTCCGACCGGTCAGGTGATAGAGAGCGACGACCTGCGGCAGGCCGATTGCGCTCTGCTCGAAGCGGGCCACGGCCCGCCGCGTATGCTGCTTGAGCTGTACGGACACCATGGCCTGCAGTCCAATCCCGAACGCTCCGGGATCGACGTCCGCATGGGTCCCCCTGATTACATCGAGATCGCTCAGCCGACGCACCCGTTCGAGGCATGCCGACTGGGAGAGACCGACCTCGGCGGCCAGCTCCTTGTTGGTCATCCGAGCATTCTTCGCCAGGAAGGTCAGAATCGCGCGATCGATTCGGTCTACTGCGGGTAAGGTAGTCATAAGACGAAGAAAATGCGGCATAGTGGCAGTATAAACGAAGAATATGCTTCATATGTGTGTGCATAACAACGAATGCTCCGAAGGCGTCCGAGCCAGGGAGGTCTGCCATGCGTATCGAAACCACGGCCGTTCGAGCCGCCCGCGGTGAGCCGACGGATGGGTGGCTGCGGTCGGACTCCGGGTCGAATGAGCGAGGGATTCCGCACGTTCCGGGGATCGATCTGTCGACCACGTACGGCTTCCACAGGTCCTCTTCCGTCGCCGAGTCGATGGACGCGCTTCTCGAGGGTGCGCACGACGCACCGAACCCGGTCTACGCTCGCCTTCACAATCCGACGGTAGCGCGGTTCGAAGACGCCCTCGCACAGCTGGAGGGCGCCGACGCGGCCGTCGCATTCGCGTCGGGAATGGCCGCCACGACCGCCCTGCTCATCTCAGCCTCCGGCGAGGCGGCGAGTCGCCGTCCGCACGTCGTCGCTGTTCGCCCCGTGTACGGCGGCACGGACCATCTGCTCTCGACGGGGATGCTCGGCACCCAGGTGTCATGGGTCGATGCGGACCGGGTCGGCGACGCGATTCGCCCGGATACCGGTCTCGTGTTCATCGAGACGCCGGCCAATCCCACGCTCGAGCTGGTGGACATCGAGGCGGTCGGACGACAGGCGAGGGCCGGCGGCGCCCGGGTCGGCGCGTCGATCCCCGTCGTCGTCGACTCGACGTTCGCGACACCGATTCTGCAGAATCCGATCGCCCTGGGGGCCGATCTCGTACTTCACAGCGCGACGAAGTTTCTGGGCGGGCACGGCGACGTGATGGGGGGCGTGATCGCGTGCTCCGAGGAATGGGCAGTCAGACTGCGTCAGGTCCGCATGGTGACCGGCGGTCTGCTGCATCCTCTGGGCGGGTACCTTCTGCACCGCGGACTGCAGACGCTTCCCGTCCGCGTGCGTGAACAGCAGGCGCACGCGATCGAGCTTGCTGAGCGTCTGTCGTCGCATGAGGCCGTTCGCTCGGTCCACTTCCCCGGCTACGGGGAGGGCGACTCCGAGCTGGTCGCGCGTCAGATGCGCGGACCGGGTTCGGTTCTTTCCTTCCGCGTGAAGGGTGGGGTGTCCGCCGCCGCGGCGGTTGTCGAAGGCCTCCGCCTCATCACACCGGCCGTTTCACTCGGCTCGGTCGACACGCTCATCCAGGCGCCGGCTCTGCTGACGCATCGGGTCGTGGAAGCCGATGATCGTGCAGATGCGGGGGTCAGTGACGACCTCCTCCGCCTCTCCGTGGGGCTCGAGAATGTCGAGGATCTCTGGGCCGATCTGGAGCAGGCGCTGGCCCGGGCCTGGGCCAGCGCGGCCTGAACGGAGCTAGATGTTCATACCGCCGAGCGGGTCGAACCCCTGGTATCCCTTGCCCGGGGTCGGCCCTTCGTGCGGAGCACGCGTGTAGCCCCCGCTGCTGCGGCTGATGCGCCGCTGAGCGACGAGTGCTTCGAGCACGAGCTCACACGCCGCTGCGCGATGTCCGTCATTGGCGCCGTCCGACACGAGGCCGACGTTGCTGATCAGTTCGAGGAGACCCGGCACCGTCGAGAACCCGAGCACACACGCATTCGCGGCCGAATCGTCCCCGACCTGCAGTGCGCCACCGGTCTCGAAGTACTCGATGATGTCGTCGACGTCGGCCCCGGCGGCGCGGACGTCGAAGGTCTGGGAGCACGCCTGCTGAATCAGCTCACGTGCGATCCGTCCCGCACCGTGGAGTTCGCCTTCGTACTCGAGCTCCATCTTGCCCGTGATGGCGGGTAGTGCGGCGTAGAGGTCCGCGACCCTGGGCACGGCCACGTCCTCCTCGTGCTGTAGCGCGCGTCGCTCTGCATTCGACACGACCGTTTCGATGACCGTGATGGGCATGCGCTGACTCACGCCGGAGCGCTGATCGATCCGCTTGTCCTCGCGACCCAGGAAGGCCACGCGCTCCACGACCTCCTGGAGGAATTCGGGCACCTCGACGGATGTATCGTCGCGCGCGACCCACGCCTCCTGACGTGTGATCTCGACGCCGGTCTCTAGATCCTCGGGATAGTGCGTGCGGATCTCTGCCCCGATCCGGTCCTTCAGCGGGGTGATGATCTTGCCGCGTGCCGTGTAGTCCTCGGGGTTCGCCGTGAAGACCATCAGGACGTCGAGCGCGAGGCGAATCGGATAGCCCTTCACCTGTACATCCCCCTCCTGGAGGATGTTGAAGAGGCCGACCTGGATCTTTCCGGCGAGGTCGGGCAGCTCGTTGATGGCGAAGACCCCGCGGTTGGCGCGCGGAAGCAGGCCATAGTGGATCGTGAGCTCGTCGGCGAGGATGTGACCGCCGCGCGCCGCCTTGATCGGATCCACGTCGCCGATCATGTCGGCGATCGTCACGTCGGGGGTCGCGAGCTTCTCGACGTAGCGGGCGTCCCGATCGATCCATTCGATCGGTGTGTCGTCACCGTGTTCGTCGATCATCTGCCGTCCGTACTTGGAGAGCGGAGCGAGCGGGTCGTCGTTGACCTCGCTTCCGGCGATGATCGGCACGTGCTCGTCGAGGAGCAGCCCGAGCTGGCGAAGGATCCGGCTCTTCGCCTGACCTCGCAGCCCGAGCAGGATGAAGTCGTGCCGTGCCAGGATCGCGTTCACGATCTGCGGTACGACGCTGTCGTCGTATCCCTGGACGCCCGGAAAGAGATCCTCACCCGACTTGAGCTTGGCGACGAGGTTGTGACGCATCTCGTCTTTGACCGATCGGTGGGCGTAACCGCTGGCCTTGAGTTCGCCGAGCGTGGAGGGGAGAGCGTTGCTCATGAATCTGCCTTCGATGGATCGGCTCGCGTGGGGGTGACGGGCGTCGTCAGTATGACGGGTATCGTCCCGAACGAGCGAGGGTAGAGGGCGCGGCGCGTCTTGGCGACCTTTGAGGGCCATTCGATACACGCGTCCAATGACGCGGATCCCCCTGATACAGAAGCCTGGAGCCGTCATGTCCGAGGGCACAGCCGTCCTCAAGAGCACCGTGCATTCACTCGATGCTCAGCCGCCCCTTCCGCGCGACCGTTTCATCGTCGCCGATCAGCCCGATGAAGAAGCGATCCCGATGGATGTGGTGTTCGTGGGCGGGGGTCCGGGCGGGCTCGCAGGCGCGATCGAACTGGCGCGGCTGGTCAAGGAAGACAACGAGAACGGGGGCGGAATCGGCGAGATCGAGATTGCCGTGCTCGAGAAAGCCGGCCAGCTCGGAGAGCACAATCTCTCTGGCGCGGTGGTGAATCCGAGCGCCTTCAAGGAGCTGTTCCCGGACCTCCCGATGGACGACCTGCCGCTCCGACGGCCGGTCACGAAGGAGGCCGTGTACGTGATGACGGAGTCGAAGTCCTACCGGATTCCGACTCCTCCGACGATGAAGAATCACGGCAACTGGATCGGCTCGATCTCCGAGATCGTGCGATGGCTGGGTGAGCAGGCCGAAGGGATGGGCGTGAACGTCTTTCCGGGCTTCCCGGTCGACTCGCTCCTCGTCGACGGCGACAACGTCATCGGCGTGCGTACGACTCCATCCGGCCTGGGGCGCGACGGCGAGCCGGCGAGCGCGGACGCGATGCCGGCGGTGGACCTTACGGCCCAGGTGACGGTGTTGTCCGAAGGGTCACGGGGCCCGCTTTCGCAGGCGTGGTACGACTGGCAGAACGTGAAGGCGGAGAACCCCCAGATCTACGCGCTCGGCGTGAAAGAGATCTGGGAGGTGAAGACGCCGCTCGACCGGATCATTCACACGATGGCGTGGCCCCTTCCGACCGACGCGTTCGGCGGCAGCTTCGCGTATCCGCTCTCCGACAACACGGTCGCGCTCGGCCTCGTGGTGGGGCTGGACTACGGGGACGCGCGCCTCGACGTGCACGAGCTCCTGCAGCGGATGAAGCTGCATCCGCTCTTCCGCGAGATCCTCGAGGGTGGAGAGATGATCGAGTGGGGTGCGAAGACGATCCCCGAGGGCGGGTATTACTCGGTGGCGGAGCGACGTCACGGCGACGGCCTCATCGTCATCGGTGATGCGGCCGGCTACGTGGAGGTGTCGTCCCTGAAGGGCATTCACTACGCCATGCACTCGGGCATCATGGCGGCGCGCCAGATTTTCGAGGGGCTCAAGAAGGGGGATACGTCGGCGGACGCGCTCGCGGGATACACCGCTGCGGTCGACGGCAGCGTCATCATGAAGGACCTCAAGGAGCGCCGGAACATGCGTCTGGCCTTCAAGGGTGGCTTCTTCGCCGGCGGTGTGAAGGCCGGTCTGATGACGCTCACGAAGGGCGCGTTTCCCGGTGGGAAAATCTCGATCGAGGAAGATGCGGCCGATCCCAAGCACCTCGGCGCCGAGAAGGAGAAGTTCGTCCCCGACGGGAAGCTGACCTTCTCGAAGGTCGACGCCGTGTACAAGTCAGGAAATCAGACCCGTGACGACATCCCGTCGCACCTGATCGTCGGTGAAGACGTGAGCCCGGAGGTCGCGGAGATGTACGTGCATCTCTGCCCGGCCGGCGTCTACGAGCGGGACGGTGACAAGCTCGTGGTCAACGCGCCCAACTGCGTCGACTGCAAGGCGACGGACGTGCTCGGCCCACGGTGGACGCCGCGGGAGGGTGGGAGCGGACCGGCGTACCGGCAGATGTAGTCAGCGGGCGGTTACGCCCCCCAGCTCCAGCACCTCACCACCGGGCAGCTCGATCCGTCCTCCGACCTGGAGCATCATCGGGGTCGTGTCCGCGTAGTCCGCTGCCCGGATGATCCGGTCGCCCTCGAGCTCGATGACCGTCACGCCGTTCGTGACGACCTCTGCCCCCGTACCGATGGTCACCGCGCCCATCGGTCGAGCCTGGATCGCCGAAAAGACCCACTCGATCACGGCTCCATTCGTCGTGACGTGGACCTTCCCGACGTTCATGTAGACGTTGTCCGCCCACGCATGCATGGCGTCGACGTACCCGATGATCTCCTGAATGCCCTGATACGTGTGCTGGTTCGGGAAGTCGTCGTAGGTGGCCTCGGGCCAGAACAGATCCTCGATCAGCGCCTGGTCCGCGCGTTCCCATGCAGCCATGAGGGAGCGCGCCGTCAGCTCCGCCTCCCTGAGGCGTTGCTCTTCCGACTCGGAGAGTTGCACGCACCCGGTGAGGAGGAGTGCGACGAGCCCAGTCAGCCATACCCTGCGCACGGGAGAGATCGCGTCCCGCATCGGGTGACTCGGCGTCACAGGGTGGCCGATCCGACGGACCGCTGCATCATGAACCACCGGCACGTCTCACCGACATCGACAGATGCACGATCCGGTACCCCGACGAGGTGCCGACGATCGTCATCGAGAGGGGTCCGCTGCTGGCTTCCTCCGGAAGGATGCGACTTCCGAACCGCCACGTCGCCGACACGACGGCCGAGTCCTCGAAGTCGGATACCAGAGCGTCTTCCAGCCAGAGCTCGTTCTCGGGCTGGAAGCCTCCGGCGACGAAGCCCTG
>CALHIO010000255.1 GCA_938030915.1 uncultured Gemmatimonadota bacterium | reverse complement strand
CGCGATCAGCGGAATCCAGGACATGGGAGCCGCGGGGATCACATCGTCCGCGTCTGAGATGGCGGGACGTGGAGGTAGCGGCATCGAGCTCGAAATGACCGATGTACCGGTCCGGGAAGAAGGGATGACGCCGTACGAAATCCTCCTCTCGGAATCACAGGAGCGGATGCTGGTCGTGGCACACCCGGGTCGCGAACACGAAGTCCGTGCGATCCTCGAAAAGTGGGAGCTCGAGGCCGAAGTCATCGGTCAGGTCACCGACGACGGAAAGTTCAGGATTCTCGAGAACGGGAACGTGGTCGCGGACATCCCTGCCCTGCCGCTCACGGAGGGATGCCCGACCTACGAGCGGGAGGGCATCGAGTCCGAAGAGATCATCGCGCTTCGCGAGATGGATCTCAGCGAGCACCTGATCCCCGAAGGCGATCTCACGAAGAGCTTCCTGCTCCTGCTCGCTTCTCCGAACGTCGCGTCCAAGCAGTGGATCTACCATCAGTACGACACCACCGTGCGCACGGCGACGGCGGTACGCCCGGGTGGTGATTCCGGCGTCATTCGTATTCGGGGCACCAACCGCGGTGTCGCCGCGACCACGGACTGCAACGGCCGCTTCGTGTACCTCGAGCCTCGGACCGGTGCGATGGCCGCCGTGGCCGAGGCCGCCCGCAACCTCGTGTGTGTCGGGGCCCTTCCGACGGCGATCACGAACAACCTCAACTTCGGCAACCCGCTCAAGGCCCACATCTACTACCAGCTCCGAGAGGCAGTGCTGGGGATGCGGGACGCATGCGGGGCGTTCGAGACACCCGTCACCGGTGGAAACGTCTCGCTGTTCAACGAGACCGACGGCAAGGCGATCTACCCGACACCGGTCATCGGAATGGTCGGAGTGATCGACGACGTGTCGAAGATCACCCGGCACGCCTTCCAGAGTGTCGGAGACGATATCGTTCTGCTCGGCACGAACACCGGAGAGTTCGGTGGGTCGGAGTACCTCTACGTGACGGCGGACCTCGTGGCCGGTCAGCCGCCATCGGTCGATCTCGACGGTGAGCGTGCCCTTCAGCAGGCCGTGCTCAAGATGAACCACGAGGGAGTCCTCAACTCGGCGCACGACTGCTCGGAAGGGGGCCTGGCAGCCGCACTCGCGGAGTGTGCGCTCGGAAACGGAGAATCACCGCTTGGCGTCGACGTCGAGATGGACGAGGACCTGCGACCGGTCGTGTCACTCTTCGGTGAATCCCAGGGGAGAATCCTCGTCTCGTGCAGCACGGAGAACACCGAGAAGGTGCTCGCCCTTGCAGCACGACACGAGGTTCCCGCGACGAAGATCGGGTCGGTGACCGATGGCTCGGCCGGATTCTCGGTGAAGGTCCGGGATGGTGTCCTTTCCGCGAGCATGAGTGACCTCACCGACGCGTACTTCGGAGCCATTCCGGGCATCATGGACGCGACGGCGGGCTCGGAGGCCTGACATGTGTGGTGTCGTCGGCATCAGCGGCGTCGAGAACGCCGCTCAACAGGCGTTCCTGGCTATGTATGCGCTCCAGCATCGAGGTCAGGAGGCCGGCGGCATCGTCGCGTTCGACGGTGAAGAGGGAGCGCTCTACAAGGGAGCAGGCCTCGTCTCCGAGATCTTCGGACCCGAGTCGCTCAAGGAGCTGAAGGGAGACACGGCGGTCGGTCATGTGCGGTACTCCACGGCCGGCGGCAGCAACCCGGCCAACATCCAGCCGATCACCGCCCGGTATCGGCACGGGGATCTCGCCCTCGCGCACAACGGAAACCTCACCAATCAGTTGGACCTCCGAGCCAGGCTCGTCGAAGACGGGGCAATCTTCCGCTCGTCCTCGGATTCCGAGACGCTGGTTCACCTGATCGCGAAATCGCGGGCAGAAACCGTCGACGAGCAGGTGATGGACGCGTTGTCTCATCTGGTGGGTGCGTTCTCGATGGCACTCGTCGTGCGCGGCATCCTCTACGCCGCCCGTGATCCCCGGGGCTTCCGTCCGTTGATCCTCGGGCGAAAGGACGCTGGACACGTCGTAGTGTCCGAGACATGCGCGCTCGACATCCTCGGCGCGGAATATGTTCGTGACCTCGAACCAGGAGAGGTGATCCGTATCGAGGGAGACCGCGTAGAGCCGGTAGGGAGACTCGACGCCGCGCCGCGCCAAGCACCCTGCATCTTCGAGCTCGTGTATTTCGCCCGCCCCGATTCGGGGCTTTGGGGAGAATCCGTGGATCGCGCGCGTCGAGCGTTCGGACGGCAACTCGCCCGGGAAAATCCGGTGGAGGCGGACGCGGTCATCGCCGTGCCGGACAGCGCGAACTCCGCGGCGCTCGGTTTCTCCGAGCAGAGTGGCATTCCGTTCGAACTGGGCCTGCTTCGGAACCACTACGTCGGTCGCACCTTCATCAAGCCCGACCAGAAGGACCGGGATTTCGGTGCGCGGATGAAATACAACCCGGTCCGTGACGTCCTCGCGGGCAAGCGGGTGGTCGTGGTCGATGACTCTCTGGTGCGGGGCACGACCAGCCGCAGTCTCGTCCGCATGCTCAAGGCGGCGGGGGCGACCGAGGTCCATTTCCGAATCGGGAGTCCCCCGGTGCGCTTCCCCTGCTTTTATGGCATCGACATGCCGACGAAGGGGGAATTGATCGGATCGAAGCTGGAGATTCCGGAGATCGCTGAAAAGCTCGGCGTCGACTCCCTGGGATATCTTTCGCTCGAAGGCATGGTCGAGGCGGTTGCGGATGCGGTCGTAGAGGAAGGCAGCTTC
>CALHIO010000254.1 GCA_938030915.1 uncultured Gemmatimonadota bacterium | reverse complement strand
CGAGCTACTTACCCGCGACGATCTGGATGTCATCGACGTTGTGACGCGGGGTGACCATCAGGATCTCGTCTTTGCGACCCTCGAGGCCGGCAAGCACTGCCTCGTGGAGAAGCCGGTCTGTCACGACTTCCGGGACGTGTGGCGGGCGCATGAGCTGGCGGAGTCGAAGGGCCTGAAGACGAAGGTGGGGCTGACCTTCCGTTACGCCCCGGCCGTCATGTACATGTTCGACATGATCCGGGACGGATTCATCGGCGAGCCCTACATCTTCAACGGGTACGAGCAGAATTCTCAGTGGCTCGACCCCGACAACCCGATGGACAAGCGTATCCACAAGGTGAAGCCGGTCGGAGAGCCGGCGTGGGGCACCGATCCGACGTCGGAAGGCATCACGGTGAGTTCGCTCGAGGGGTACGGCGCCCCCACCATCGACATCGGCCTGGAGTGCGTGGGAGGTGGCCTGACAGAGGTCGTCGGCCGTATGGCGAATATGGTGCCGTTCCGTCGACGGACGAACCTCGACTCGGAGCGTGAGCGCATCAACATCGACGATGCCGACATGTTCATGGGTCAGACCGCGGATGGCGCACTCTTCTCGATGCAGTCGAGCTATGTGACGGTCGGGAACTATCCGGGAATCGAGGCACGCGTGTATGGCTCGAACGGTGCCATCATCGTGAGGCTCGTCGAAGAGTTCGGCGTCATTCAGACGATACATACCGCGAGGCCCGACGCAGTCGAATTCGTGCCGCGCGAAATCCCCGACCACTACTTCGCACCCGGCGCGCGGCCAGACGATCACTGGGGAACGGCCTTCTTCGGCAATCTCGTGCACAACTTCTGCGAGGAGATCCTCGAGGGTGGGACCCGCAATCAGGGCAACTTCGCCCAGAGTGCGCGGGTGCAGGAAATCATCAATGCCGTGGCGCTCTCCCACCGGGAACGCCGCTGGGTTCAACTTCCGCTCGCCGACGAGGTGGATGGAGGACAGCAGAGCCCCTATTGAGAGGGTGCGGCCGCGTGCCCCCGGGAGGAGGACAGATGCATGAACGAGGAGGATGAAGCCGCGGTGTCGGATCGACTGCGCTGGGGCGTGCTCAGTACGGCCAACATCGGGCGCGCCGCCGTGAACCCGGCCATCCAGGCTTCCCGCAATGGCGTCCTCAATGCGGTCGCGTCACGAGACCGTGACCGGGCGGAGGCCTTCGCCAGAGAGCATGGTATTCCGCGCTCGCATGGCTCGTACGAAGCATTGATCGAGGATCCGGAGATCGACGCTCTCTATGTTCCGCTCCCCAACAGCATGCATCGGGACTGGGTGATCCACGCGTTGCGAGCCGGCAAGCACGTCCTGTGCGAGAAGCCGCTGGCTCTGGGCGCGACCGATTGCATGGAGATGGCCGCGGCTGCAGTCGAGTCGGGAGTGAAGCTGATGGAAGCGTTCATGTATCGCTTTCACCCCCGCACCGAACAGGTCATCGAGATGGTGCGAAACGGTCAGATCGGAGAGGTCGGAGCGGTGCGAAGCACCTTCACCTTCCGTCTTCGCTCGCCCGACAATATCCGGCTGGATCCTTCACTCGGCGGGGGCGCCCTGATGGATGTAGGGTGCTACTGCGTGAACGTCTCTCGAACGATGGTAGGCGAGGAGCCCCATGCGGTTCAGGCGAGCGCTCGCTGGACCGACCGCGGCGTAGACGAGATGCTGGCGGGGGTTCTCCACTTCCCGGGCGGCGCCGTGGCGCACTTCGATTGCGCATTGACCATGGAGCGGTGCGAGCGCTACGAAGTGGCCGGATCCGATGGATATCTGGATGTGGACCGTGCCTTTCTTCCCGGCACCGAAGACGTCGTCATTCGCGAAGTGCGCGGTCGTGACCGAACCCGTCATGCGGTCGGCGGCGATGACGAGTACCGGCTCATGGTGGAGCATTTCGCCGACTGCGCACTGCACGATCGACCGGTCCGCTATCCCGTGTCGGAGGCAGCCGCAAACCTTCGCACGATCGAGGCGCTGTATCGATCCGCTCGACGAGGCGGGGGGATCGAACCCGTGGAGTAGTGTGCGGTGGCTACCTGGCCTTGTCGGATCTGACGACCCACGCTGGCGTTTCCGGGATGCGGTCGGACCGGAAGAACGTCATTCGACCCGCTACCGGAGCTCCACAGTCCGATACTGCGATGGGGCCGTCGATCGCATTCCCGTGCTCGGTGATGGACAGAATGCCTTCGATCGTCCCGGCGCAGCCGTCCGGACTCCGCCACGTGACCGTGATCCGGAGCAGATCGTCGATCACCATCCCCGACGCCACGCCCTCGATCTCGATCGGTTGCGATACCCGGAAGGCCCCCGCGACCCTGCCGGGAGCGGAGCTCCGAAGCTGCAAGGTCGAGCGAAATTGTTCGCTGTCGAAGACGAAGTACCCGGTGTACGACCCGACCACCCCTGCTTCGGCCGTCGGAGTCGTAGCGCGATTCGCGGTGGTCGCGCACGCGCTCATGGCGAGAATCAGGAGTCCGGCAGCGCAACCACGGGCGCGGTCACGAACGTCCAAGAGGAGGGTTGGGGTAAGGGCCATCAGAAGTGGGCGAAGCCATAGACCGATCCCGTAAGGATCGAACGTCTGACGGCCGTTCGGAACCCTGCACCCCCCATGTTTCGTATAGCACCCATGACCATGCGCACTCTACTTCGATCTCGCCTCGTCCTCGGCATCGCCCTGGGCGTCTCCCTCATGCTGCTCTCGGGCCCGGAGAATCCTTGGGCGTACTCGACCAACTCGTTCGACGCGGCCCTGACTTTGCAAGAGTCCATGACCGACGAATGGCTGGCGCTCGACGGCGTGGTCGGGACTGCGATCGGCTTCGACGGCCATGGCCACCATGTGGTGAAGGTCTACCTCACCCAGCCGGGGATCATCACCATGCCGAGGATCATGCAGGGTGTAGAAATCGTTCCCGAGATCACGGGCCGCTTTACCTCGCTCCCGCCCGATGCCGAGGCGGTCGACCCGACGTCGAGCTTTCCCCGGCCGGTTCCGATCGGGGTCAGCACCGGGCACGGGCAGGTCACCGCGGGAACGATCGGCGCTCGAGTGACGGATGGCACGCGCACGTTCGCGTTGAGTAACAACCACGTTTTCGCGGCGAATAACGTGGGCAAGAAGGGCGACAACCTGCTACAACCGGGTGTAGTGGATGGCGGGCGCGACCCCGCCGACGTGATCGGAACTCTCTACGATTACGAGCCTCTCCACTTCTGTCGGGCGATGGTGTGTGAGCACAACACGATCGATGCAGCGATCGCGCTTACGACGCC
>CALHIO010000253.1 GCA_938030915.1 uncultured Gemmatimonadota bacterium | reverse complement strand
CCTCCGCGTACGCCATCCCGTACCCCTCGTAATGAGAGGGCAGGACAAAGAGAGAGGCAGTACGGTAGACCTCCTCCAGCTCTTCCGTTTCGAGCTCCCCGCAGAAGTCGATCCGGTCACCGAGCCCGCGGGCCTCGACCGCCGACCGCACGCCCTCCGAGAAGTCCACATCGCGCGTGATGCTTCCGGCGCAGACGCAGCTCCAATCGAGCGCCCGCAGTCGATCCAACGCGTCGACCAGCATGTCGTGACCTTTCCGCGGACTGAGTGATGCGACGCACACCAGTCGAGCCGGAGCATCCGCCGGGGGTCCGTCCGCCAGGGGCGCCGGGTCGGTTCCGGGCTCAACCACACGGATGCGATCCTCGGGCACGTCGAAGTCGGCAAGGCGACGAGCCGTGAACGGGCTCGTGACGATCACACCCCGGACGTGACGAAGCGTCTCGCGCTCCGACGCGAAGGAGCGCTCAATCTGCTCCGGGGTCTGCCCCGTCTCGTCGGCAAGCGGGTGATGGACGAGGGCGACGATGGCGAGTCGATCGGTGTGGTCGGCCACGACGTCGGGAACTCCTCCCGCGGCGAGGCCGTCGATGACGACCGTGCTTCCATCATCGAGGCGAGCCAGGGCCTCATGAAGACCCGCGCGCGCCTCGTCGTCGGCCTCCGGGAAGCGGCCTGGAATTGAATGCACGTGAACCGAGGCCCCGAGATCAGCCAGCTCCGAGACGATTCGGGCATCGTACAGGTAGCCACCGGTCCGCTGGTCGAGCGGTCCGGGGACAATCATGTGGAGGGTGCTGGGTGGGGCGGTCACACGCTCGCTTCGTAACTCGCCCAGGCGACGTGGGACTCGTTCAACGTGACCTCGATCGAGCTGCAACCCGAGGCGTTCGGCCCCAGCTTCCCGTCGTGGATCGCACGCACGAGTCTCTCCTGGATCACGCGGGCGAGGAATTCGGTGGTCGTATTGTGACCCTCGAACTCCGGAACCTCATCGAGATTGCGGTAGTTCAGGGCGTCGAGTACGGCCTTGAGTTGATCCCCGGCGAGCGCGATGTCGACGACGAGGCCGTCCTCGTCGAGATCGGTACGCTTGAAGGTGGCGTCGACTACGTACGTGGCGCCGTGCAGACGCTGAGCCGGCCCGAACGCCTCACCACGGAAGCTGTGGGCGATCATGAAGTGGTCTCGGACATTGAGCTTGTACACGTCAAACCTCTGGAAATCAGTCGTATCGAATGCGATGGCAGAGCGTGTCTCCCCCGGAGCCGGCGAGGCGTTCCATCACGTCGGGTAGCTCGTCGAATTCACTCTCGCCGGTAATGAGCGCGTCGAGCGCGTCGCACTCGAGCAAGTCGAGCGCGACGGCCAGACGACGCGCGTAGTCCCACCGCGGCGCTCGTCCCGGTGGGATCCGCCCCACCTGACTGCTGCGTATCGAGAGGCGCCGATCGTGGAACGCCTCTCCAAGCGGCACCGCTACGAGTCGATCCCCGAACCAGCTGACCTCCACCACCCGAGCCTCCGTGCCTGCCGAAGCCAGTGCCGTCGTGAGACCCTCGGGGTTGCCACTGGCGTGTACGACGACGTCCGCGTCCATCGCCGGAGGCGCAGCCGTGTCGAAGTGGACACCGAGTCCGGTGGCGACATCCGCTCGACCCTCACGAATGTCCACGATCGTCACGTTCGTACCGGGAATTCGAGCGGCCAGCCACGCGATCAGGAGGCCGACCACTCCGGCCCCGACCACGAGGACTCGATCACCGATCGAAATCTCAGCGTCCCAGACAGCGTTGACGGCAGTCTCCATGTTCGCGGCGAGGACCGCCCGCGGGGCGGGCACACTCTCCGGGAGCACCGTCACCGCGGAGGCCGGAACCACGTACCGATCCTGATGCGGATGGAGACAGAAGACGACACGGTCGATCAGATCGGTCGCGTCATCTCCAGCCGATTCCACGAGACCCACGCTGATGTACCCGTACTTGACGGGAGCAGGGAAGTCGCCGGCCTGAAAGGGCGCGCGCATCTCCCGATACCGCGACGCCGGCACCTCACCTCGGAAGACGAGAGACTCGGTCCCACGACTGATCCCTGAGTACAGGTTGCGCACGACGACGTCGGACGGACCGACCGCGTTCAGCCGGCCGGTGATGATCTCACCACGCCCTGGCTCCTGGACCCAGAATTCGCGTGTAGTGTTTTCTTCCGACATGTCCAAAGCCCCTTCCTCCGGGGGAGTGCGGGCGCAGGCCGTCCCGGACCTTCTCGCCGGCCTCGCCATGTCTCTCCTCGTCGCTGCTGCAACGTGGAGCGTCCTCGGCCTCCCGGCCACCTACATGGCGGCCGTCGGCGCACTGTACGCCGTTACCGGCGCGCTGATCCTCGCGACGCTTCCCGAAGGCCTACCCGGTCCAGGCCTCGGGCCCGCGAATCGCGTCACCATGCTCCGGACGGTCGCGACCCTCTCCCTCGCAGCGCTCATCTCCTACGCCGATGGGCTGGGCACCACGGGACGCTGGTGGGTCGTGGGGGTCGGTACGGCGATCATGCTGCTGGACGGTGTCGACGGCTGGGTCGCCCGCAGAACGGGCACGTCTTCGAGCTTCGGAGCGCTTTTCGACATGGAGACGGATGCATTCCTCATGCTCGTGCTCTCCACGATGGTCTGGGCCGAGGGCCGAGCAGGCGTCTGGGTGCTGTTGATCGGAGCCATGCGCTACCTCTTCGTCGCCGCCGGCGTCGTCCTCCCGGCCCTGCGCGGCGAGCTCTTTCCGAGCTTTCGGCGCAAGCTCGTCTGCGTGATCCAGGGTATCGCACTCCTGGTGGCGCTCGGGCCGATCATCCCGGCACCGGCGGCGGTAGGGGTCTCCGCGCTGGCACTCGCCATGTTGACCTGGTCGTTCGGTATCGACACGGTGTGGCTGCTTCGGCCCAGGACCACCTGACTGCCCTCATGCCCGACCAGCCGCTTCCATCCTCATCCGCCTCCGCGCCTGGATCGATCAGCGCGCTCACATTCAGGGGAGGCTGGCTGGGGGCCCTCGCACCCTTCGTCGTCTTCCTGAGCGGGGTCTCGTGGCTGGGCCTCTCGGGCGCGCCCGACGAGACCGGGTTCGGACCGATCCTGATCGTGGCGCTCGGCGTGGGCGTCCTCCTCGCCCGTGATCCCGCCCGGTACGCGGAGGCCGTGATCGACGGCATGAGCCATCGGATCGTGATGCTCCTCATCCTGGCCTGGTTGCTCGCAGGTGTGCTGGGCGTCGTCCTGCGCGACAGCGGCCTGGTCGACGCCCTCGTCTGGGCTGCGTCCACGACCGGCGTGCGAGGCGGAGGATTCGCTGTTGCGACCTTCCTCGTCTGTGCTGTCTTCTCGACGGCGACGGGTACCAGCCTGGGGACCATCCTCGTCTGCACACCCCTCCTCTATCCAGCCGCTGCCGCGTTGGGAACAGACCCCGCCTTCGCGATCGGCGCGATCCTGGCCGGAGCGACATTCGGCGACAACGTATCCCCCATCTCGGATACCACGATCGCCTCGGCAACGACGCAGGACGCGGATCTCGGCGGTGTCGTTCGATCACGGATGCGCTACGCACTGCCGGCCGCTGCCGCCGCGATCGTGGCGTTCGCGCTGTTCGGCGGAGCAGCAGGGTCCGGTGAAGGTCTCATGAGCAATGGGGATCCCACGGGCCTGGTCATGCTGATCGTTCCGGCGGCCGTCCTGGCTCTTCTTCTGCGCCGTACCCATCTGGTAGTCGGGCTCTTCGCGGGTATCGGCTTCGGCGTCCTGCTCGGGCTGACGCTGGGTCGATTTGGTCCCTCCGACCTCCTGGCGATCGATCCCGACAATTTCATCGCGACCGGCATCATTCTCGACGGGATGAGGCGTGCGTTCGGCGTATCGATCTTCACGATCCTGCTGATGGGGCTGGTCGGGGGACTGACCGCCTCGGGCCTGCTCGACCGACTGATCACCTGGGTCGAGGCCCGGGCCAAGAGTGCGCGAGGCGCGGAATGGTGGATCTTCGGCTCCATCAGCAGCGCGACGATCCTAACCACACACTCTGCCGTCGCGATCCTCACTGTTGGCCCCCTGGCAAGGGAGGTCGGAGGCAGTGCCGGCGTCGGCGCCTACCGCAGAGCGAACATCCTCGACGTGACCGTCTGCACGTATCCGTTCCTCCTGCCCTTCTTCATTCCCACCATCCTGGCGGCATCGATGACGGCCGGAGTGGATGGGATGCCGAGGATCTCACCGTGGGACGCGGGGCTGCACAACGTGCACTCCTGGGGACTCCTGATCGTCCTGGTGACATCGATCGCGATTGGGCGACGGGAGCGCGAATCGGTCGAGGCGACGGAAGGCTGAGCCCGGGGATGCCCCGGCGAACGGGGTGTCAGTCGACTGTGACCCGGCCGTCCGCGTGGACGGACACGCCGGCGCCATCCGGAAGGCGGTCGAGATCGCCGGGCGTGACCTCCACGATCGGGATCGGCTCGTATCCGATCTCTCGACCGACGACTCCACCCAGAGCCAGGATCGCGTCGGCCTTCCCCATCAGAATCGCGGCGGGGGCCGTACCTTCGCGCAGCAGTTCCAGCATGATCGCGCTCGATGAACTCGAGCCCACGGCTGCGGGGATGGCGAGAACCGTCCCGGTGATCGAGAACTCGAACTCCGGATGGCGAGGGTCCACGATCCGACCCGTAGTCGGCTCCACTCCACCCCAGAAGCTGATCGGATGGGTGAGTCGCAACAGCGGCCCCCGGCCCTCGCCCAGAATGAGGGGACGCCCTCTGATCTCGATGGCGGCTGAATCCGTCACCAGGCCCACACCTCCTGGCTACGCACGACGTCACCCGTGATGGCTGACTCCACGCAGTCCTCGAGACTACCGTATAAAACATCGTATCCCGTATTCGAGGGCCCATAGTGCGCGAACTTCCCCGAGTTCGTCATCAGCACACCGTTCCGCGCCGGGAGAATCGGTGTCACCACGACGCATGTGTCCGCGACGATCTCCACACCTGACGACCGCAGCTCATCCGCGATTCCAGCGGCTTCGACATCCGCCAGAGTGTCTCGCGCAGTACACACGTAGAAGGGCACTCCGAGTGACCGGCCCCGAAGACACCGGTGCAGTGCCCGGAACTCTCTCGTGCTGAAGTGCGGACTCCCCAGTGCAACCGCATCGATCCTGTCCGAGCCACCCGCGGTGCTCAGCCGACGCAGGGCGCTTCGCACGCTCCCGGAGTCGAGCAGGACTGTCCTCGGTAGACTGCGGAGTTGCCGACTCTCCCATCCGGGAGGACTCGTCGGCGGGACCCGACTTCCGAGTCCGATCGCCGCCTCGACCGTCGGAGCTTCCGGGGTGACACCTGCGACGTGGAAAAGCGCAACCGCACCCGACGAAGCCGCAGCGGCTCCCAGCGCCTTCAACTGATCGCGCGTCGTGGTCGGCGGGAGTCCCTTGATGACGGGGATCTCCTGTCCGATCTGCAGACCGAGCCACGTTCCCAGGACAGGGTAGAAGACATCCCTCGACTTCAGAGCTTCGGGCACGGCGGTCGCATCGATCACCACCGTGGCCGTCCGGTTCTCCGCGAGATGCAGGCCATGGAGGGGAGCCCGCCCGGTCAGAGCACAGCACGCGTCCAGAAAATCTCCGTAACGTTCCGTGCGGGCCCCCAGGACCGAGTTCACGAATGCGATCGCATTTGACTCTCCCCACGCGACCTGCTCGCCGACTCCGGGCTCGTGCCCCACCTGGTACGGTGCACAGGTGAAGGTGGGCTGAGCGCCCATCGCCACGTACGCCTCCATCTGGCGGCGCGCCATGTCCGTCTTGTGAGCGTCGGCGCGGACCACATCGGGATGGAGAAGATCCAGAGCGCCAACGTTCAGCGTCGTGGGGACCACCACCCGTCCCCCTCCCTCGACCAGGGCCTCCGCGAATTCCACTCCGCCGTCACCGTGATGCAGGCACCCGTCGATGTGCGCGGAGGAAACCTCGACGAGCGACTCGGCACCGAGCAGCTCAGCGGCGGCGGTGACGACACGCATGGCCATCGCGCTGGCCTCGCCGGAAGCTCCGGAGAGGAGGTCACGCTCTGGTTGGGTGAGGTGGAGAGGCATGGTCGGAGGCTACCTTGTCATCCGGCGTACGGCCAGATCGATCATGCACCCTTGAGGCGCCCACCCATGCCCCATCTCTTCACCATCGACGAACGCGTCCGCTGGTCCGCCGTCGACAAGGCCGGGATCATCTTCTACGGCGCGTACGTGCGCTTCTTCGAGCTCGCTGAAATGGAGCTGTTCCGGACGGCGGGCGTACCCTACTCGGAAGTGTTCGACCGGTGGGACATGTGGCTGCCGCGCGTCCACCTCGAGTCGGACTTCCACTATCCATCGCGCCTCGACGACACGCTGCGAGTCGCCGCCTACTTCACGCGGTTCGGGACGAGCTCGGTACAGATCAACTTCGACGTTCTCCACCTCGACGCGGGCGTGCTCGCGGTATCCGGGCACGAGATTCTCGTCTGCACGACACGCGACACACTGGAGTCGCGGCCGCTACCCGAGGATCTGGTGGAGCTCCTCAGACCATACTGCATGACCGTCGAAGAAGCGCGCGCGGAGCTCGGCGTCTAGCCGATCTACCCGCCGATGACACCCCGCATCATCGCGGCCACGAACAGTCCCAGATAATTCCCTGCGGCGTATCCAACCAGTCCGACCGCCACCCCCGGCAGCAGTCGATCCGTGTAGCCCCGCGCGGCAGCGAGGGCCATGGCGGACGCGGGCCCACCCACATTCGCCTGGGACGCGACGGCGAGCGTCTTGAGGTCCAGGCCGACGAGCCGACCCACGCCGAAGATGACGATCCCGTGCACACCGACAGTCGCCAGCGCGAAGTACACGATGGGCGGCCCGATGACGACGATGTTCGCGAGGACGGACATCGCCCCGTTGCTGGCCAGAAAGATGAGGACAAGATAGTTGCCGATGACGCCGGCACCGTTCAGGGCCCGCACCGCGGGAAGCTGCGCGAGGACCAGCGCGATGGTCGTGAG
>CALHIO010000252.1 GCA_938030915.1 uncultured Gemmatimonadota bacterium | reverse complement strand
TTATCTTACCCGCGTAATCGTTCCGACTTCGGGTGAGACAAGATCACGGTCGGAGCACCCGCAGGTAAGGACCGATCGTGTCTGACGAGAAAACGTTTTCCGATCTCGGGCTGTCGCCCGAGCGTCTGGCTGCCATCGAGGCGCTGGGCTGGAGCACTCCAACACCCATTCAGAAACAGGCCATTCCGGCCGGGATGACGGGCACCGACGTCGTCGGGATTGCCCAAACCGGCACCGGGAAGACCGGGGCCTTCATGATCCCCGCGCTCGAGCGCGTGAACGTGGGGGAGGGACTTCAGGTTCTCGTTCTGTGTCCGACGCGAGAGCTTGCCCAGCAGGTGTCCGACGACACTGTGGCGCTCTCCAAGGGCACGAATATCCGATCGGAGGCCATCTTCGGCGGGGTAAGCTACAACCCGCAGATCAAGGCTCTGGAGCAGGGCTTCGAGGTGATCGTTGCGACCCCGGGTCGCTTTATCGACCACATGAACTCCCGCCGGGTGGATCTCAGCAAGGTCTCCTACCTCGTGCTCGACGAGGCCGACCGGATGCTCGACATGGGCTTTCGACCCCAGATCGAGGAAGTCTTCCGGGGAATGCCGAAGAAGCGGCAGACCATGCTCTTCAGCGCGACGATGCCGAACGGCGTTCACGACCTCGCACTTCGCATGACGAATGAAGCCCTCTGGATCGAGGCCACGCCGCCGGGCACCACGGCGGAAGGCATCGACGAGCGCTTCTACTCCGTGAAGCCCGACAAGAAGAACGACCTGCTCATGAGCCTCATCCATGAGCCGGGGTGGGACCAGGTCCTCATCTTCACACGAACCAAGGCCGGTGCGGACGTCCTCGAGGGGCTACTGAAACGTGAGGGCATCAAGGTCGATGCGATGCACTCGAACAAGCAGATGAAGTATCGGACACGCGCGCTGGAGCGCTTTGCGACGGGAGACGTCCGGGTGCTGGTCGCCACCGATGTCGCCCAGCGCGGGCTCGACGTCGACGGCATCACGCATGTCGTGAACTACGACGTGCCTCTGGATCCGGAGGACTACGTGCACCGTATTGGGCGCACGGGGCGGGCGGGTGCAACCGGTACGGCCATCACCTTCGTGACCGCAGGAGACCTCGGTGCGATCAAGAGCCTCGAGCATCGACTCGGGCGGGCCGTGGAGAAGATCCATCTCCCGGAGTTCGACTACGCGGGTGCCCCTCCTCCGGAGGGCCGCTCGATCGGGGGTCGCGCCAAGAAGTCGTCGCGGGGTGGTGGCGGGATGGGGTCGAAGTCTGCCGCCGATCTGTCGCCCGAAGAGTTGGCCAAGCTGTTGAACCCTGGATCCTGACGGAGAGCGTCGTGAGCCGAGTCTATCTGCGGTACGGCAACAACTTCCAGAGCGTGTCGTTCGAGTTCGAAGCGAAGGCGCTCAACGAAGTTGGGTTCCGGCGAGACCGCGAATCGACGTTCCCCGTCGATGATCTCGCCGAAGGGTACGACTTGCTCGAGACGGTCGAGATGACCGCCGAGGCGGAAGGGGATGTGCAGTCGGAGACCGAGCAGCTGCTCCTGGATCGCCTGAAGGAACAGGCGCAGGCTGCGGTCGATTCGCTGCCCGAGGGTGGGATCGCCGTCGTGGCGAATGAGCGCGGAGGGCGAGATCAGCCCAAGCCTCGTCAAACGATCGGGAATGTGGTGGTCGAAGGCGAGAATCGGCTTCACTTCACCTATCACGTCGATCCGCCTCTGCGCCTCGAGTTGTATCGCGCGAAAGGCTGAACGCCCCCGAAGCAGGCGGATATCGAAGACGCGCGGTGGGGAAACCCCCTACAGCCATCGTGCCGGCTTGCCTGACTGTAAGCGCTCACCAAGCTCCTTAAGCTTCAATAGCATAAGGAGTCGGTCGTAGCGGCAGGGGTAATCACTCTCCCGACCGAGGGCCGGCTCCCGGGTTCCGCCGGAAGTTCAGGGCAGGGGCTTCCGGTGGACCCGACACATGCGAGGAGTCTGTTGGCGGGAGGGTCACAGGCGCCTCCGCATGAGGCCCGGTGGGGTTAACCCCACCGGGCCCTTTTTTTGCGCTCGGTCCGATGCTTCAGCGAAGCCCGACCGGCCTGCCGTCCAGTTGCCACGACGGATCCACCGGGATTCCGAGGTGGGTGAGGGCCGTGACGGCGACGTCGACGATGAAGGTGTCCTCGGCGGGGGTGCCTATGGCAGCGGCGGGGCCGCTCACGAGGATGAAGGTCGTCATCTCCATCGGGGAGTCGCCTCCATGCCCTCCATCCTCGCGACGCCCGTGATCGGTACTGATCACAACGAGCCAGTTCTCCTCGCCGAAGGTTGGCCGGGCACGAACGGCTTCGACCAGGTGGCCGATCTGCTGATCGGACATCGCGATCGCCTCCCGGTACTCCATCCCGATCGATCCATGCTGGTGACTCGTTTCATCCGGGTTGCCGAGGTAGACGAAGAGCGCATCCGGATCCGCCTCGTTCAGGTGGGCGACCGCTGCCGCCGTGACGGCGACATCGCCCTCGGCCCACCCGGTGATGTACCCGTCCATGGGTACGCGAACATCGACCGCGTCGGATATCGTGGGGCCTCCCCCCTCAATCTCCATCAAGGGCAGCCAGTCCACTGCGGCGAATGTGCCGAGTTCGGGACGGATCGACTCGATGCGCGTGAGGAAGTCGGGGAAGTCCTCGTACCGGCGGCCCCCGAACTCGTTGTTGGTGACACCGTGCTTGTCGGGCCAGACGCCCGTCAGCATCGACGACCACGAAGGCCCGGATACGGAAGGCGTCGTCGTGCGCGTGCGTGCGGTGAACGATCCACCGATGGCGAGAGCGTCGATGTTCGGTGTGGGGACCTCAGCGAGCACGTCGGGGCGCACGCCGTCGATCCCGATGACAAGGACCTTCGGCGTTCGCTCTTCCAGAGGAAGGGCGGGTGGTGCCTCGTCGAGTCCTCGGTCGCATCCCGTCAGAAATACGGCGAGGAGTGTCGCGCTGATCGGTTGCCAAACAGGGAGACTTCCGCTCCACTTCCGGTTCCACTTCATCAGGCGATCCCTTGGAGGTTCAGAAATGTCGGTCAGACACGTCGACACGTTGCCGGCAGAGGAAGTGAAGGCCGGAACGGACACGAAGATCCAGGTGCTGATCGGACCTGATCAGGGCCCGAACTTCGCGCTGCGTCGTTTCATTATGGAGCCTGGTGGTGGCATGCCGCTGCACACCAACAAGGTCGAACACGAACAGTACGTGCTCCGTGGCAGCGCGCGAGTGCAGATCGGTGACGACATGCACGAGGTGAAGGCGGGGGACGTGGTGTATATCCCCGGTGGCGTTCAGCACAACTACGAAGCTGGCGACGACGGCTTCGAGTTCCTGTGCGTCGTGCCCAACCAGCCGGACGAGATTTCGCTGGTCGACTGCTGAGCAGTCAGCCGTACTGGACTCCGCCGCCGAGCGCTTGCGCTGCGAGGAGGGCTGTATCGGCGGAGCGCAGCAACGACTCCGAGTCTTCGACATCGCGGGTGTACGTCGCCAGGCCGAACGAGATCGGACCGGGTGCGATGTCAGCGAGAGCCCCCTCGACTCGATCGGCGGCGATGCGAGCGCTCGGCGCATTCGCACCGAGGAGTAACACGACGTACCGCCCTTGGCCCAGGTGCGACGCGAGGTCCGAGCTCCGGATCGCGCCCCGAATCTGCTGACCGACCTGGCGGATTTCTTCGGTGGTGGTGCTGGCGTCCATTCCGGCGGACACCATCATCACGACGAACGGTAGCCCTCGCTCACCCGCATCGAAGAGATAGTTGTAGATCAGGTCAAAGTGCAGGCGATTCGCCAGCCCCGTCTGCGCGTCTGTCAGCGCTGGGTGGGTCCGGGCGATTTTGCGAGCTTCGACTCCGTCGCTCACGGTCATCGTACACTCCGTTGCGCGAGAGGATTGGGTTGACCAATCTCCAACCGATCGTGATCGAGCGCCAACCTTATCGACCCGGGTGCCACCGATCAATCGGTTGGCAGTGCCAGGGCGATCAGCTCAGCGGGCTCACCTCCACCCCCGATCGCCATCACGATGAACTGCCGACCATCGTGCATGTACGTCATTGGAAGACCGACCTGGGCGTTCGGAAGTTCGATCTCGGCGATCGTCTGCCCCGTCGTCTTGTCGAGCGCGCGGAACATCGGTGCGCCAGACGCGCCTTCCCCGGTGAAGAGCAGGGTGCTCGTCACCAGCACACTGGCTCGGGAAACCTTTCCCGTGCGTGGGACCAGCTCCGGGTCGATACCCAGGGCTTCGGCGACTCCATCGGGGGTGTCTCCGTTCGGTACCGTCCAGGCATGGTCGCCGCTCGACAGGTCGAGTGCCGTCACACGGCCCCACGGGGGCTTCACGATCGGGACGCCACGGGCAATCTGCGCCCTGGCGAAGCCGAAGATGTAGTCCATGTCCGACTGATCACCACCGGGGATGAGCTGCAGTACCGACGCATTCGTCTGTGACCCGACATACAGCATGCCGGTCTCCGGATCGAGGGCTCCCCCCTCCCAGTTCGCACCACCGATGGTGCTCGGCAGCGAGAGCGTACCCTGAGTCCCGTCGGGGGCATCGCGCAGCGATGGCGGAGTGAAGAGCGGACCCATCCGATACTGGGAGACGGCCTCGAGCGCCCTCGCCTTGATCTCCGGTGTGAAGTCGATCAGATCGTCCTCGCTGAAACCTTGCCGGTCGAATGCCGGCGGCTTCGTAGGGAAGGGCTGGGTCGGTGACGTCCACTCGCCGGGCACGTCCGTCTGAGGAACGGGACGTTCTTCGATCGGCCAGATGGGTTCTCCCGTCAGGCGGTCGAAGACGTACGTGAAGCCCTGCTTCGTAATCTGCGCGACGATCTTGCGGGGCGTACCGTCCACCTCGATGTCCGCGAGGATCGGGAACGTCGGGTTGTCCCAGTCCCAGATGTCATGATGGATGATCTGGAAGTGCCAGACCTTCTCGCCGGTTCTTGAGTCGAGGCATACGAGGCTGGTCGAGAAGAGATTGTCGCCGTGGCGGTGGCCTCCGTAGTAGTCACCGGTCGCTGCTTCGGTCGGGACGTAGACGTAGCCTGTCTCCGCGTCGAACGAAATCGGCGCCCAGGCTGCGGCGTTCCCGGTGTAGGCCCACGACTCGTACATCCACGTTTCGTTGCCTTCCTCTCCGGGCTCCGGAATGGTCTTGAACGTCCAGAGCAACTCGCCTGTGCGCGCGTCGAAGCCCCGGATGTCACCCGGCGTGTTGGTCATCGACGGCGGGCGCAAGCCGACGTGGTGGGCGGATCCCACCACGATGACGTCTCCGACCACCGTCGGAGGCGAGCTCGCCCCGATGGTTCCGACGAGCGGAATTCCGTTGCGGGCGCGATGTCCGTCGTTTAGGTCCACAGTCCCGGCGCTACCGAAGCCGTCTATCGGACGACCCGTCTCGGCGTCGAGCGCGACCATATGATACCCCGGTGTGACGACGATCACGCGGTCGTCTCCTGCTCCGTCCGTCCAGTATCCCACTCCACGGCCTGGATTCGGACGAGGTGCCTCAGTCAGGCGCTCACCTTCGTCCATTGTCCACATCCAGCGTGTCTCACCTGTGCCGGCATCGATCGCCACGACGGCGCGGCGCTGGCCGGCCGTCGCGTACAGCACGCCGTCGACCATGAGGGGGGTCGTAGCCGAGCGAATGCGGGGGTTCGGGCCGTAGTTCTGGGCGCTCCAGCGCCACGCGATCTCGAGGTCCCCGGCGTTGGTCGCGTCGATCTGATCGAGCGCGGAGTAGCGCGTATGCCCCGGATCGCCCCCGTACACCGACCACTGGCCATCGGACACACCGGTTTGCGCGATGGCGGGCAGGGTCAGGATTGCTGCCAGGAGCACGGAGAGGGGGAGGCTCTTCAGGGCGGTGTGGCGCATGCTCACTCGGGGGGTCTCGGTGATCGAAGGACGACAACGTGGTCTGCTGTCGGGCATGCCGCCAGATTCGGGGAGCCCCGTTTCTCCACGCTTTGCTGTTCCATGGAATCGCTCACACGCTCCGACCCCATTCGCGCGGGACGAGTCGCCGCCTGGGTCTTCATGCTCCTGATCACGCTCTTCGCGCTCTGGGCCCTCGGGCCCCGACCATCGTTCGTGGAGAGCTGGGACGAACCCGAGTTGCCGTTGGATCTGGACGCATGGCTCGCAGATCGGGAGATGGGTGTTTCGGAGCTCCGAGAAGGGGATGAACGCGGCATCGTGTGGGCCGATCCCGATGTGCGGGCGCAGACCGACCTCAGCCTTGTGTACCTGCATGGCTTCTCCGCCGATCGACACGAAGTCGAGCCGGTGATTTCGGCGCTCGGAGCGGAGCTGGGGGCCAATGTCTTCTTCGCGCGGCTTGCAGGGCATGGTCGGGATGGTCCTGCCATGGCCGAGGCGACGGTCGAAGCCTGGTTTTTGGATGCCGCCGAAGCCATCGCCGTCGCATCGCGGATCGGTCAGCGGATCGTCCTGATCGGGACGAGTACCGGTGGCACTCTGGCGACGTGGATCGCGGCCCGTCCGGAGGTCCGGGATCGCCTGGCCGCCATGATCCTCGTGTCCCCGAACTTCCAGCCGAAGGACCGAAACTCACGCATCTTCCTGCAGCCGTGGGGAGAGCAGATTGCAGGCCTGGTTGTTGGGCCCGAGCGGTGCTGGGAGCCACTCAGCGAAGCGCAGCAGAGGCACTGGACAACGTGCTATCCCCTCTCCGCGGTGACGCCGATGATGGCGCTCGTCGAACGGGTGCGGACCATGGATCTCTCGGCGGTCACGACGCCCATGCTGGTGCTCTATTCGAGCGCCGACGAGGTCGTCGACGCGGATGAGACGACAGCTCGACTCGCAACGATGACCTCGGCGTCGATCCGGACGACCGACGTGCCTTCAACGACCGATCCGTCGTATCACGTACTGGCGGGAGACATTGTCTCGCCCGAGTCCAACGATGACGTCCGGAGGCTCATGGTGGAGTTTCTCCGCGACCAGCTCGCGGAGACGATGGCGGGTTCGGGGGGGCAACCCGATGAGTGATGTCGCGCCGGTACTGATCGACGGTACGTCACCCGCCGAGCCCGATACGTTGCTGCGCAGACTGGACGAACTCGGCCTCGAGGTGACGACGGTCTCACATCCGGCGGTCTTCACCGTCGAAGAGGCCCGGACGCACCGCGAAGGCATGTCCGGCGCATTCACGAAGAACCTCTTCGT
>CALHIO010000251.1 GCA_938030915.1 uncultured Gemmatimonadota bacterium | reverse complement strand
GTCGTGACCGAGTCGGCGATGAGGGCGTCCGCGGTCTCGACGTCGTACTCGAAGTAACTCCGGCCGATCGAGTAGTGGGCGATGGAGGCGTCGTGGCTCCATCCGACGAAGTCGCCACCGACCTTCGTGAGCCGACGGGTCGGGACCGCGGAAGAATTGGATACCGAGACCGTGGGGGGCTCGCCTCCGACGGGTGGAACGGTAATGAGGTAGACGTTCCGGTTTGCCCGCACGATGGCGCGGGAGCCATCGGGCGAGAGTACCACCTCGTCGGGTGTCGGGGCGCTGCCGGGACCGGGTCGGGCCGGCGCGGTCACCTTCACCTCGACTCGGATGTCCGTGCCGTCCATGCGCATGGAGAGCAGGCCTTCGCGGCCGGCCCATACGTACATCCGCTCAGGATCGGGCCCCACGTGTGGCGCGTTGCGCCCTTGCTGGGTCTGCCCGCTGCCTACCCAGGTGATCCGTTCCGCGTCGCCCCCGTCCGCGGGAAGCCACACATACTCGAGCTCGGCGGTCGGACTGTGGCTGCCGAAGTCCTCGAGGGTTCGCATGCGATGCATCTTCGATCCGCGAACGGCCATGAGTCGGGAGCCGTCCGAGGTGTAGGCGATCTTGTCGTAGAACGCGGAGCGGGTGGTCAGTCGCTCCGGATCGCCCCCGTCCGCACGAACGCGCCATATGTCACCGCCGACCGAGTCGTTCCACGTCACGTAGGCGATCCAGCGTCCATCCGATGACCATACGGGCGCGTGCTCCACGTCGGTCGACCCGGTGAGGCGTTCGGCGTCTCGCAGCACGGGGAAGCCTTCGGTCTGTGTCCCGGCCGGCTCGGTGAGTTCGGCGATCCACAGGCGGTCGAGTGCGGAAAAAACAACGTGCTCACCGTCGGGCGAAGGACGGGCGCCCCTGATCTGTGCGACGCGAAGCGACTCGTCGTCGATCGGGTAGTCGAAGAGGGAGAGCGGCCCGAGGTCCTGCTGGATATGCGCCGTGAACGGGACTTCGGTCGCCTCACCCGAGGGCACACTCACGCGCATGATCTTGCCGCCATAGCTGGTGATCAGCGAACGGGAGTCCGCGGTCCACGCCCCGCCCGGATAGACGTCACGGTCACGTGTACGTCCTCCCTGCGAGTCGTCTCTCTGGACGTCCATCACCAGCCACTGCTCCTCACCGGTCTCCAGGTCACGCAGCTTGAGCGCGGTGCTCGCATCGTAGCGCGTAGCGTAGACCAGCCAGCGCCCGTCCGGACTGGGCATCGGGCGGAACGCGCCCTCGTGCTCGTGCGTCCGAACGAAGACGCGGCCGGTCTCGCGATCGAGCATCCCGATCTGGTAGCTCCCGAGCTGGCGGGCCGAGGAACGTGGCCCGTGCTCGGGCCCGAAGCCGGGATCCCCCGGCTCCGGCATCAGCCTGTCATAGTCGTCCGGATTCCATGTAAGAGCCTCGTCTGCGGGGGCGCTCTCCCCTCCCCACATCGCAGCCGGGTCGAGCCCGAGTCCCGATGTGCCCCCGACGAAGCCGTCCGCGGTGAGTCCACCGCCGAGGTTGCCGCTCAGATTCAACCAGACGTAGCGGTCGTCCGGTCCGAAGGCCGCGCCGAAGTGGGAGGCAGGCGCAGGTGCCCCTTCGGCGCGGTGGCCTGTGACCTGAACTCCGGATCCACCATCGACGTGGTACAGCCACTGCTGAGTGCCTTTGGTCGCCATCACGTACGAGCCGTCCGGCGTCCATACGGGCGACATGTAGTTCTCCCGCTCTCCGTCGGTCAGCTGATGTGC
Source organism: uncultured Gemmatimonadota bacterium (assembly GCA_938030915.1). Classification (GTDB taxonomy): domain Bacteria; phylum Gemmatimonadota; class Gemmatimonadetes; order Longimicrobiales; family Gaopeijiaceae; genus UBA2589. The sequence goes on along the minus strand of CALHIO010000251.1, from coordinate 5,077 downwards.
GTCCGACCCGTCGGCATTCGCGATCCAGAGGTTTTCCGATCCGTCGCGGTCACTGACGAAGACGATCCGGCTTCCGTCGGGCGAATACCGGGGCTGCATGTCGTATCCCTGGCCGCTCGTGATGCGCGTCGCGTCTCCTCCAGAGGCCGGGATGGTGTACAGGTCCCCCAGGAGTTCGAAGAGGATCGTGCCCTGGTCGGGTGACAGGTCGACCGAGATCCAGGTTCCCTCGCTCGTCGTGAAGTCCAGCGTGCGCGTAGGGATCAGGGGCAGGCCGTTGTCTCGGCGGGCCTCGCGGGCGGAGCTGTCGTTTTCCTCGACCGTCTGAGCCGAAAGGGGGAGAGCAGTCATCGTCAGCGCTGCGATGAGCGCGGACGCGACGGGTAGTCGGCGGAGCATCGTGGTCATTCCGGAACTCTTGGTCGGGCGAGGGATCCTGAGGCCGGACAGATTGGGGCGAGGGCAGGATCGTGGCCAGCCGTGCCCACGGGTCCGAATGCGCTCACATGGCTCGGGGGAGATTGCGCCAATCCCCGCGGCGACCCTGACGGTGAGGTTGATCGCGCGAGCCTGTCACAGTGGATGGGGGGGACTGCGTGAGCCGACTCCGCCCCGTGCTTCGCCTGCGCGGTGCCCGTGGGATCGGCTCTGGTCCGGTCAGTTTCCTCCGAACAGCCCCCCGAAGAAGTCTCCCTCATTCCAGGCGGGCCGGTCCTCTTCCTGGGCGATGATGTAGCCGGTCAAGAAGTTCACGCGGGCGTGGTCCGCTCCGGCTTCGAAGTCGAAGTCCTGGGACATGTCGTCGAAGGGCGTGTGGTAGCGTTCCTGACGAAATGCAGTGTTCATAGCCCCTCCGTCCCGGTCATCGCCGGTCTCGAAACCGCTCTTGATGAAGAGCGCCGGAATGCCCTGACGGATGAAACTGAAGTGGTCGCTTCGGATGAAGAGGACCTGCTCAGGGATCGGGTCCGGGCCGATGGCGAGACCCATGTGCTCGGCGGCCTGCCCCACTGACGCGCCCATGGTCGAGTGCTCGGCCCCGTACGGCACGATGTCTCGCAGGGGATGGAAGAGGAACGGCATATCCAGTGAGAAGTTCGCGACGAGGTTCGACTGAGCGACCGTCGGGTTCTGGACGAAGTAGTCGGAGCCCAGCAGGCCCCACTCTTCCGCTGTCACGATCATGAAGAGGACCGAACGGCGAGGAGGCTCCGGAAGGCTTGCGAAGGCGCGTGCGATCTCGAGGACGATGGCTGTTCCCGAGGCGTTGTCGTGTGCTCCGTTGTAGACGTCGTCTCCGTTGACCTCGACACCAACACCGAAGTGATCGACGTGCGCCACGTAGGTGACGTACTCGTCCCGGAGGTTGGGGTCACTGCCCTCGAGCTTCGCGAGGACGTTCCAGCTGTCGACGTCGCGGTGCGCGGTCGTGGTCGTGATCGAGACCCGGGTCGCGAGGAGAACCGACTGGGGCGTGCCGGCCTGAGCGGCCGCGATCGCATCCGCGAGTGGAACGTAGGCGCCCTGAAAGAGCGACTCGGCCGCTGAGTGATTGAGCGACGCGCTTCCCATCACCTGCGTATTCCCCCTGTTGGGCGCACCGTCCCCGTCGAGCCACGCGAAGCTGCCGCGCTTCGAGCGGGCCGCATTCACGTCCCAGCGAAGGCGGGGGTCGTCCGGAGCCCAGAACGTCATGGTTCCAATCGCGCCACGCGCGATGGCCTCCGTCGTCTTGGTCGCACCGGAGGAGTAATACGCCCGCTCATTGCTCGGGAAGGAGGCGGGGGCGCCGTTGAGGAACATCACCACCTTCCCGTCGACGTCTGCGTCGGCGTAGTCGTCGTAGCCCAGGTCCGGAGCACTGACCCCGAAGCCGACGAAGACCACTTCCGCCAGCTCGATCTCCACTCGCTCTCGGAGGGGGTCCGCTCCGAGGTAGAAGTCGATGTCGTACGTCATCGTCTCCGTGCCGATCGGCGTCCAGACCGACAGGCTGCTCTCATCTTCCACTACGGTGCTCTGCCGGAGCGGGACGTCCTGGCGCCAGCTGCCACCGACGCCGGCCGGCTGCAGTCCAAGGGCTCTCAGCTGCTCTTCGGCGTACACCGCGCTGCTCGCGTATCCGTCGGTTCCCGGGGCACGCCCCTCGAGGGAGTCGTCCGCGAGCACGTTCATGTGATACTCGATCATCGCCGGCTCGACCGAAGCCAGAGCGACATCGATATCAGGCGTATCGAGGGGCACAGGGCCCTGGCTCGAATCCGAGCACGCGGAAGCAGCGAGGACCAGAACGGCCGGAAGGGAGAGGGCACGAATCGAGTGATGCATGAGCCGAGTCATTCGAGGGAGGATGCAGATCAGGAGGGGAGCATGAGGGGCGTCACCCTCCGAGGCAATTGCCGCCCGGTCCGCGCGCTCCTAAAAATGCACGGATGTACATGCGCGTTCTGCCACCCACCGTCGTACCTCGGTCGCCAACCGATGCCGTGTGTCGGCCCTGCCTCGTGCTCTGGGCCTGCCTCGCGCTGGCTGTTTTGCCGCCCGAGGAGGGTTGCGCCCAGGCCGTCGTTCGGGTTGCTGCCTACAACATCAAGCACGGCCGCGGGATGGACGACCGTGTGGACCTTTCACGCATCGCGGACGTGCTGCGCTCCCTCGAAGCCGACGTGATCACCCTTCAGGAAGTCGATGACCGAACGGAGCGCACAGGGGGCGTGGACCAGGTGCAGGTGCTTGCCGAACTCCTCGGGTACGAGGGTGCGCATGGCCCCCATCGGCCGTATCAGGGCGGCTTCTACGGAAACGCCGTGCTCACACGCCTTCCGATTCGCGCGCAACGCACACACTCGATTCCACCGGCATCGGGAAGCGCCCTCACCGTGCATGAGGTCGAGGTCGTGCTGGCCGACGAGAGGAACACGGGTCTGTCTATCGTCTCGGTCCACCTCGCGGGCTCGGATGTCGAGCGCATGGCCCAGGCAGATTCGGTCACGAGCTACTTCGCGGGGCGAACCGGGCCTGTCGTTCTCGCCGGGGATTTCAATGGGCGACCGGGGAGCCCGGTCCTCACGCGCCTCGCTCGCGATTGGACGATCGCCGTCAAAGATGGTCCCTCCTTCACCTATCCTTCGGATGCGCCGGACCGGGAAATCGACTTTATCATGCTCCGCGCCACCGACTCGATCGAGATCGTCAGCCACTCGGTCGTCGCCGAACGTGTCGCGTCCGACCACCGTCCACTCATCGCGGAGTTGCGCATCCGATGAAGCTTCTCTTGTGCAGTGACCTTCACTGCGACCAGGCTGCGGCTCAGAGTCTGGTCGACCGCTCGAAGGACGCAGACGTACTCGTCTGCGCGGGAGATCTCGCCGTCATGCGAACGGGTCTTCAGCCGGTCGTGGACATCCTTGCGGCCGCTGCGTGCCCCGTGGTCATGGTGCCCGGGAACGGGGAGTCGGATCACGAACTCGTGGCGGCGAGCGCCGGATGGACCGACCTCCATGCCCTCCACGGTTCGGGGTGTGAGATCGCCGGGCGCCCGTTCTGGGGTGTCGGCGCGGCCGTTCCCGTCACGCCGTTCGGATCGTGGAGCTTCGACCTTTCCGAGGACGAAGCCCGGACACTCCTCGCGGGATGCCCGACCGATGCCGTGCTGGTCACGCACTCGCCTCCCTTCGGACACGTCGACGAGCCAGAAGCTGGGGTGCACCTCGGCAGTCGGGCGGTGCTTGAAGTGATCGAGGCGACGTCACCCGCCCTTGTCGTATGCGGACATATTCATGCCTCCTGGGAACGAGAGTCCCTCCTGGGTGACACCCGGATCGTGAACGCGGGACCGCGGGGCGTCTGGGTCGACGTCTGATGCCTGTCTCGGACCGACGGCTTACCATGTCGCGAGCCACCCTCCCGGAGCCCATTGCATGAAGCGTCTGTCTGCCAGCGCGGTAGTTCTCAGCCTGCTCAGTTCGTTGAATGCCTGCTCGTCGGCAGCCCCGATGACGTCGTCGCCTCCCGCCGTCCGGGAAGCCCCCGAAGAGGTCACTGGCGCGGACGTTTCCGACCGCGTGGCGAGTCCGCTGGGGGCGCCGAGCAACGCGCCGACGGCCTCCGACGCGGAGTGGACAGGGCACGGCCTTGACCTCGGTGAACAGCGGTACAGCCCTCTGGCTCAGATCACGTCCGACAACGTGAGTCGGCTCAGTGTAGTGTGGACGTACGACATCCCGCGCCGCGGCGCGCGTCTCGAGTCGACGCCGCTCGTGGTCGACGGTGTGATGTACGCAACGGGGCCGATGAGCACCGTCTTTGCACTCGACGCGCTCACGGGTGAGGAGCTCTGGTACTGGGACCCGGGCATTCCTGATGAGGAAGAAGGGGGGCCTTCGGCGTGCTGCGGCGATGTGAACCGCGGAGTCGGTGTGCACGGAGACAAGATCTTCGTCGGCCTGCTCGACGGACGCCTGGTTGCCCTGGATCGGCACAACGGGCACGTCGTCTGGACCGTCCAGACCACGCCGGCCGGTGAGGACTACAGCATCACGGGTGCGCCGCGCGTGTTCCGGGACAAGGTCGTCATCGGGAATGGTGGGGCGGAGTACGGAGTTCGTGGCTACGTGACGGCGTACGACGTCGAGGACGGCGAGCAGCTGTGGCGCACCTACACGGTTCCGGGCAATCCCGCCGACGGATTCGAGAGCGAGGCGATGGAGCGGGCCGCCGAGACGTGGAACGGCGAATGGTGGACGATCGGTGGAGGCGGCACCGTCTGGGACGCGATGGTCTACGACGGCGCGCTCAACCTCCTGTATATCGGGACCGGTAACGGATCGCCGTGGAGTCGCGAATACCGCAGTCCGGGCGGCGGAGACAACCTCTACCTCTCGTCCATCGTCGCGCTCGATGGCGATACGGGCGAATACAGGTGGCATTATCAGACGACGCCCGGAGACGATTGGGACTATACGGCGACGCAGCCCCTCATGCTCCTCGATATCGAGATCGACGGTCGCATGCGGCAGGTCATCGTTCAGGCACCGAAGAACGGCTTCTTCTACGTGATTGATCGCGTCACGGGTGA
>CALHIO010000250.1 GCA_938030915.1 uncultured Gemmatimonadota bacterium | reverse complement strand
CAACTTCCCTTCTCTCCGCAACTACAGGAGGCTCGGCGGCGTTACCGTAGGCTGCGTTGGGCTTCAAGTCGGGCATCAAGGGTTTCGGCAGTTCAGAAGCGCTGGTGCTGCAAGGTTCGGATTCCAATTCGTCCCCGCTCGGCCATCTCAGCCGGAGCGATAGTCCTAGCCCACCACCTTCCAGCGCGTCCCTCCGGCCCCGTCCTCGAGGACGATGTTCTTCTCGGCCAGCTCGTCCCGGATCGCATCGGCCCGCGCGAAATCCTTCGACGCGCGTGCAGCAGCCCGCTCTTCGATCATCTGCTCAACCCACGTCGCGAGGTCGTCATCGACGGTACGGGAGGTATGCGCGACCTCGAGCAGGCCGAGGACCTGATCCATCGATCGCAGCGCCTCCAGTGCGGCATCCCGGTCCGCCGCGGACACAGTGCCCCGAGCGTCGAGCTCCGCATTCACCCTCGTCACGAAGCCGAAGACGACACCCAGGGCATCCGCTGAGTTGAAGTCGTCGTCCATCGCGGTCCGGAAGCCGACGACCACCGTGGCCGCCAGGTCCGGTAGAGCCGACTCCTCTGCCACGTCATCCGTCTGCAGATCGACCAGTCGGGCCTCGAAATCGAGAAGCCGCTGCACCGCCGCACCGGACGCTTTCAGCCCTTCGCGCGTGAAGTTCAGATCCCCTCGGTAGTGCGACGAGACGAGCAGATGCCGGATGGCGGCGGGATCGTACCCTTCCTCGAGCAGATCGCGCACACGGATGAAGTTCCCGAGCGACTTGGACATCTTCCGCCCCTCCACGAAGAGGTGCTTCACGTGCATCCAGTAGCGTACGAACGGGTGGCCCGTCGCTCCCTCCGACTGTGCGATCTCGTTTTCGTGATGCGGGAAGACGAGGTCCTCACCCCCGAGGTGCAGGTCGAGCGTGTCACCGAGCTCGGTGGTGCTCATGACGGAGCATTCGAGGTGCCACCCCGGGCGTCCAAGACCCCACGGCGAATCCCAGGCAGCCCCGACCGCCTCGTCCTCCTCCGTCGCAGCCTTCCAGAGCGCGAAGTCGCGAGCGTCCTCCTTTTCGTACTCGTCGTGCTCGACGCGAGCGCCCGAGATGAGTGTCGACGTGTCGATGCCCTTCAGCTTGCCGTACTCCGGAAAGCTCGAGATCGAGAAGTACACGGCACCGTCGTCCGCCGGGTAGGCGTGCCCGTTCTCGATGAGACGGGTGATGAAGTCGACCATCGGTTCGATATACCGGGTCGCGCGCGGATAGCTGTCTACCGTGCGGACCCCGAGTGTCGCGCAATCGGCGAGGAAGGTGTCTCCGAACGGTGCGGTGTGTTCATCGATCGTCGTACCGGCGGCGTGCGCCGCCTCGATCACCTTGTCATCCACGTCCGTGAGGTTCATGACGAACCGCACCTCGTACCCACTCCACTCGAGATGTCGATGAACCAGATCGAAAAACAGGAAGGTCCTGAAGTTTCCGATGTGGGCGTGGTTGTAGATCGTCGGGCCGCAGGCGTAGACGCCGACCGCACCCTCGTTCAGCGGAACGAAGTCCTCGAGCGAGCGCGTCGCGGTGTTGTAGACCTTCAGTGACATCGATCGTGATGTTGGCTGTCTTGGGGCCCGTTGCGACAAGAATCGCGGGACCCCGGGGTAAGGAACAGACGTGTCCTACACGTCGACCTCGGCCTCCTGGATCTCTCTGGATACCGCGGAGAACGCCGCGGCCGGGTCATCCGCCTGGGTGATCGGACGACCGATGACGAGGTAGTCCGCGCCGTTGCGGACGGCGTCTCCGGGCGTCGTGACGCGCTTCTGGTCCCCGCGATCCGCGCCCGCGGGCCGGATGCCCGGCGTGACGATCAAGAACCCGGGTCCGACCTGTTGCCGGATCCAGCTCGCTTCGAGGGCCGACGCCACGACCCCATCCACACCCGCATCCCTCCCCATGAGGGCGAGGCGCCCGACGTCGTCACGGACCGAACGAATCTCACGATCCCAGACGGCGGACATCTCGTCGGGAGTCAGCGACGTCAGGACGGTGACCGCGAGCAGCTTCAGATCACCCGATCGCGCGGAGGCGGCCGCCTCCATCATCCTCGGACCCCCGGACGCGTGGATCGTCAACAGACCAGCCCCGAGATCCGAGGCGACCGCCACGGCGCGTGCGACGGTGTTGGGGATGTCGTGCAGCTTGATGTCCAGGAAGACCCGCTTCCCGCGATTCACCAGCTCCCGGACCATGTCGGGCCCCACTCTCGTGTAGAGCTCGAAGCCCACCTTGTAGAAGTCCGACTGATCCCCTAGCCGATCGACGAGCGCGAACGCTTCGTTCGCCGAGGGGACGTCGAGCGGAACGATCACTCTGTTCATCCGGCCTCCTCTCCCGTCCTCTCCCTCAGGTCGTCCCATGCCTCGACTCCGTGCCGGCGGCCCCAGCGCTCGAGACCTGAGATCAGATCAGTGGCAGCTCGGGGGGCCGCGAAGGTGGCCGTCCCCATCTGCACCAGACTGGCGCCCGCTCGCCCGTACGCCACGGCATCCTCCGGCGCGAATACCCCCCCGACACCGAGGAGCGGCAGGGCCGTGCTCGCACGCGCTTCGCGGACCGCCCGAATGCCGGCCGGCCGCAGCGCCGGACCACTGACACCTCCCGCGCCCTGGCCGAGTCGCGGCTCTCCCGAGTCCGCATCCAACAGAAGTCCCGGCAGCGTGTTCACGAGTGTGATCGCGTCGGCTCCAGCCTCTTCCGCCCTTCGCACGGTCATGCCGAGAGACGGATCGTTCGGCGCGAGCTTCGCGGAGATCGGGCGCTCCGTCCGGGCACGGCACCCCGACATGATCTCCGTCACGGCGTCCGGGTCGAGCGCAAAGGGGATCCCGTCACGACGGGCATCGTTCGGACACGAGAGGTTGATTTCGAAGCCGGCGAAGCCGTCGGAGGGGTCGAGCCCCTCGATCAGCTGGAAGTACTCGTCCACGGTGTGACCCGCCACCGAAACCAGGACTCTCGCGCGCCGGACGTTCGCGGCGATCCACGGGAGCTTTTCGTTCCGCGCCCCGACCATCCCCGGATTCGCGAGCCCGACCGAGTTCATCATCCCCGAGTCGAACTCGGTGACCCGGGGGGCCGGATTCCCGGATCGTGGCTCGAGCGTGATGGACTTGGTCACGAAGCCGCCGAGCGCCTCGATGTCGAGCACGTCGATCAGCTCGAGGCCGAACCCGCACGTGCCCGCAGCAAGCAGAACGGGATTCTGAAACTCGATCCCGAATGCCTGGGTGGTGAGCCTCACCGTCGGGTCAGCTCTCTCAGCCGCACGTCCAGTTCCTCCTCGAGCTGCTGATACCCGGCGGAGGACCCGCCGGATGCGGCCAGAACGTAAGGGCTGTCGGGGTCGGCCTCCAGACGTCCGCGCAACCAGGCTCGATCTCCCTCATCCGGCGAGATATCGAGAGCGGCGAGCAAAGCCTTGGGCGCCCATGGGTCATCCGGGGCCGAAGCCGCGTACGCGAGAAAGAGGCCGCGGGCGACGTACTGGGCGCCAAGTTCGTCGCGAGCGACCTCCGCTGCGGCGAAGAAGGCCAGCGGCTGGGCGTATCCCATCCCCGTCAGCGACTCCATCTTCTCGATCAGCTCGACCTGAGAGGCGGCCCGTGCATCCCGACCCGCGGGAAGGAGCAGGGCACGTACACCATATACGGCGTCGAGGTCACGAGCGCGCCGAAGCTGCCATCGGGCCAGCGTCAGGCGCGCATCGGCGGCTGCGCTTCCCAGGCCCGAGGCGACGTCCAGCGCCTGAGCACGCGCAGCCGTGGTGTCCCCGGCCTGGTCCAGCAGGCTCGCTCTCGCGAGCGCGACCTGCCCCCGGGCGACCCGGTCCCAGGGAGAGCTCTCGACTTCGCCGAGCATCGTTGCGACGGTGGCCGGATCCCAGATCCGGGCCGCGGCATCCGCGAGTCCTACGATCGTATCCGACCGGACCCCGGCTCGTGGGTCCCCGAGCAGCCGCCCGAATGCGTCGCGCGCTCGTGCCTCCTCCTCGTGGATGACCAGCCAGCGAAGACGCTCGACACCCGCCTCCACGCGCATGCCGAAGCCCGCCTCCGAGGCGCGATCCAGATCCCACCCGCCCTGGTCGAACAGGCCTTGCTCGAGAAGGATCCGCCCCCGCAGCAGGTGCGCTTCGGATCTCGGCTCATCGTCGAGGGAACCGGACAGGACCCGGTTGAGCGCAGTCATCGCCGATGCGGCGTCCCCTACCTCCGCGTGGATCGCGGCCAGATAGACTCGGGCCTCTTCCGCCACGGCGGGGGACGTCCGGATCGCCTCATCCAGCGCCGCCCGGGCCTCCCGAAGCTCACCCAGCCGGAACCGGGCTCGCCCGTGGAGAACGAGCGCCCGATCGGCCCAGTCGCGCTCGGGGAGATCGCGAAGCGCCTCACCGGTCTTTCGCACGACATCCAGGTAGCGCGACGTCGCCACCGAGTCCTGCCCCGCACGCCTCGCCGCCTCGCCCTCGGCATAGAGCTGGCCGGCGTTGTACATGACGTTGTGGTAGGAGCATGCGGCCGTCGCGAAGACAACCGTCGCGAGGGCCCAGCGCCTCACCGTGACCCCGCGTCGCCCCCCGAACTGCTCCCGGGCGGGTATCGATCGAAGAACCGTACCACGGCCTCCGCGATCGCCGAGCCCGAATCCCTGTGAAAATCCGCCTCGCTGAGCAGTCGAGCCTCATTGTCGTTCGACAGGTATCCGACCTCGATCAGGACAGAGGGCATCAACGCATTCGTGAGGACCGCCAGGACTCCTTGCTTCACGCCCCGATTGGGACCGGGATGGACGTCGTCGAGTTCCTCCTGAACCAGACCCGCCAGATTCTCCGACCAGTGCGCATGTTCATAGTTGCGCAAGTCACGGAGAATGAAGTCCAGGTCGGCGAGGCGCTCCTCGTCGCCTTCGCGCGTGCTCATGTTCAGCGGCGCATTCTCGATCGCGGAGACTCTTCGCTCGTGCTCCGTCCGTGCGTCCGAGAGGAAGTACGTCTCGAAGCCTTGCGCCGCCCGCCGGGCCGGGAAGGAGTTGGCATGGATCGAGACGAAGATTCCGGGACGCTCCCCCTTCCAATCGGTAGCGAGCTGACCTCGATCCCACACGTCCACGAAGGAGTCGTCATCGCGGATCATGTGGACTTCGAGACCCGGCGTGCCCCGCAGCGCCGCCTCCACCTCCCGTGCGATCGCGAGCGCAATCGTCTTTTCCCGGGTCCCCGACGAGGACAACGCGCCCGGATCCTCCCCGCCATGGCCGGCGTCGATGACGACCACCCGAACGCCGTCGTAGGCCGATGGTCCCGCGTTGAGTACGTCTTCCGCGGAATCTCCGGCTCCCGCTGAGCCGATGCCTCCCCCTTCGACCTCCGCCTCGTCACGGAGCGGAGGCTCAGGAACGACCTCGGGCTCGTCGTCGACGGGCTCATCTTCGGGATCGATCTCACTCACCTCCGCCACCGGCTCAGCGAGGTCACCCGGGCCGAGCAGTGACACATCACCGGCGCGAAGCAGACTCTGATCGCCGGCGAAGTCGTAGAGTCCGGGGAGTCGCCGCGGAAGGAAGTCGGTCAGGAACTGCAGCGGGATCCAGGCCGAGCCGCCCGTGCGGTAGGGCGCATCCGTCATCTGCAGCACCACGCCGTCCCACCGGAAGAACGGCGAGTCAAAACGCAACGACACGGTGATTTCTCCGGCCGAGCTCAGTAGAAGCGCGCCGTCCTCCTCGTCGACACGCCATCCCAGATCCTCGAGCGTCGACGCGGCGACGCTCGCATACCCCCGATCGAACTGCACCGTGACCATGCGAGACGAACCGTCCTCCCGTTCGATCTCGAGACGCGGTCGATCCTGCGCCCCCGCCGGGGTGAACCCGGGCAGCAGCGCGAGAAATGCCGCCGCTCCCGCAAACCGGACTCCGACGCCCCACCTCACTCTGCCCACCTCACTGGGCGCCCATCGCGCGACGAGCTTCCCGGTCCTGCTGACGGCGTTTCAGCGTCTCCCGCTTGTCGTGCAGCTTCTTTCCGCGCCCGACCGCGAGCTGAAGCTTCGCTCGACCCCGCGTGAAGTAGATCTCGAGGGGGACGAGCGTGAGTCCTTTCTCATCGGTCTTCACGGCCAGTTGACGGATCTCCTGACGGTTGAGCAACAGACGACGTGGACGCACGGGATCGACGTTGAACCGGTTCGCCTGCTCGTACGGACTGATATGAAGATTGTGAAGCCACACTTCACCGCGTTCGACGCGGGCGAACGAGTCCTGGAAGGACACACCTCCGGCCCGAAGCGATTTGACCTCCGGTCCCTTGAGCGCCAGACCTGCCTCATACGTGTCCAGGATTTCGTACTCGTGACGCGCCTTACGATTCCGGGCGACCACCTTCCGTCCTTCGGACCCGCTCACGGACGAGGCCTCCTCATGCGTCATCCTCGAAGGTCACGACCCCCACCCGACTCGCTTTCCGCATCGTAGATACTTGACCGACTTCACCACCGATTATGAACACTAGCGATTCGTAATAGATCCAGAAGAGAAGCACCGCGACATTGGCCAGATTCCCAAGCGTGGAGCCGTAATTCGCGACGTCGGTGGCGTACCAGGAGAAGCCGAACTTCAGCGACTCGTGGGCGATTGCGGCGAAGGTCGCAGCCACGAATGCGGTTCGTGTCGAAATCGATCGAGCGGGTACGTACCGGTACAGAAAGAAGAGCAGTACCCAGATCGACAGGAATGATATGCCGATGCCGAGCAGATGGTCGGCGAACGACACCGCGAAGCCCTCGAGGTGCAGGATGTCCACCCCGTACCGCATCGCCGCGGTGATCAGGACGGTCGCCCCGAGGTTGAGCGTCAGCAGGACGAACCCGATCAGCACGGCCGCAGTGTCGAAGAGCTTGCCGACGACGGGGTTCCGCTTGAAGCCGATGTCGAAAATCTCCCGGAGTACGACACGAAGGGACCCCGAGAGACGCGTGGCGACCCACAGAAGGAAGACCGAGCCCGCGATCGTGTAGCCGGTCCGCCCGGCCATGAGGCTCTCCGTCAGGTCGCTCACGAAGCCCGTGAGTTCCACCCCAGCCCCCGTCGGGAGATTGCGGGTCAGGAGCCCGAGAACGGCCTCCGTCGGATCACCAAACCGAGCCAGCACGAAGCCGACGATCCCGATCCCCAGCACGACGAGGGGGAAGAGGGCCATGACGAGGTTGAAGGCCACGGCCCCCGCCATGAACAGGACCTCGTCGTCGTCGCACTTCTCCGCGAGCCGCCTCAGGAACTCCCGGGTCCGGTATCCATAACGATGATGGCGCGGCGTGGATGCGCGCGCGTCCCGCGACTCGGGCACTCCGGCCGCGTTCGTCGTCAGTCCTCGGCTTCCTCGGCCCCGGCTGCGACGGACTCACGCGCCGCAGCCACGCCGGCACGATATGCAGCCTTCGAGCGCTCCAGGCGCTCCTCGAGGTCACTCCGGGCCTCGACCGCAGCCTCGCGTCCGGCGCTCACGGCATCCCGGACCTCGTCGTAGCGAGCCGTCACGCCGTCCCGGGCCACGTCGAGACGCTCTTCGAGCTGACGCTGCGCCTCACGCACACGTTCCTCGGCTAAGACTCGGAGCCTCTGGGCCTGCTCTCTGAGTTCTTCCTGTGTCTCCTCCCCCGTCTTCGGAGCAAAGAGGAGGGCAAGACCGGCGCCGACCATCGCACCGAGCAGGAACGATCCGAGACCGCCACCGGAATCACGTTCGATGACGATGTAGGGGACGTCGTCGTGGTCTCTCATGTTCGTCTCCCCTTCGGCTGAGGATCGTGCAACGGAACTTCTTGCTGAAGATAACGCCGCAGCCTCCCCGCAGCACCTCGAAACCGGAGACGTTACAGCACCCACCGGGCGTCGGGTTCCGGAATCTCGGGTACCTCGCTGCCCTCACGACCCATCAGACCGTACGTGAGTCGCTTGCTCAACTCCACTCCCGGCTGGTCGAGAGGGTCGACGCCGTACATCGCGCCGGCATAGACCGTCGCGATCTGGAGCAGCATGAGCAGCTGTCCGAGCTCACCCTCCCCGACCCTCGGGAGGTGGAAAGTCGCATTGGGCCGACCCTCGCGACGAAGCGCCTCTGCAGTGGCGGCGCGTTCGGTCCTCAGGAGATGCCCCATCGAGTGGCCTCCCAGATACGCGAGGGCAGGAATCCCGGGGTGACGGGACGGGATCTCCACGTGCGCGCCCGACTCCTCGACATCCACGAACAGGACGACCTTGTCGTGAGGGCCCTCCATGAGGAGCTGAAGCAGCGAGTGCTGGTCCGTCGCGCCCAGGGCAGCCAGCGGCGTCGGGCCGGTCGGCTGCGCTTCGCCGCTGACCCGCACGGCCTTGCCGAGGCTCTCGGCCCAGAGTTGCTGGAACCACAGCGCGACCGGGCGAAGACGATCCGCGTACGGCATCAGGACGTGGATGGACCGTCCGGCCGACACGTCCGCCTGATGCAGGACGGTCGCCAGGACGCCCGCAGGGTTCGACCGAAGCTCATCGGTCTGGCACCGCTGCTCCATGTCGGCGGCACCGGCGAGAAGCTCATCGAGCGCCACGCCGCACACCGCAGCCGGAAAGAGGCCGACCGGTGAAAGCACCGAGAAGCGACCTCCGACATTCGGCGGTACCGGGAGCATCGGTACGCCCTCCGCGTCCCCGATCTGACGCAGGACGCCATGGGTCGGATCCGTCGTGAAGAGGAAGTGCCCACGGGCCTTTTCCTCGTCCACCGCAGCCTCGATCCACGCCCGCGCGACCAGGTATTGCGACATCGTCTCGGCCGTGGCTCCGGACTTGCTGACGACGTTGAAGAGCGTCCGCCCCGGCTCCAGCCGATCGAGAAGCATGCGAAAGGTGTGCGGATCGGGGTTGTCCACGACATGGAGGCGGGGGAAATGATCGCGCTCCTCATCGCTCATCGCGTTCCAGAACGGTCCGAGCAGCGCCTCCTTCAGCGCCGTCGCGCCGAGCCCGGAACCGCCGATCCCCAGCACGACGACGTCCTCGAACCACTGCGCGAATCCGTCTGCCAGTTCGAGGACCCCGGACACCGTCTCGGTGGCGTACGGCAGATCGAGAAATCCAAGGTCCCCCTGCGCACGACGTGCCGACACCACTGCGTACGCTTCCCGGAAGTGCTCGGCCAGGGGCCCGTCCAGCACCGCAGCGTCCACCCCACCGTCGACGTTCGGCGCCATGAGGTTCCCGAAGTCGAAGCGAATCCGTTCCATCATCCGATCTCCACGGCGAGGCCGTCGTAGGCCGGAGCAACGCCGGCCGGCAGTTTCTCGAGGAGTTCTTCGTGCCTCACCCGGTGCGTGAGGTGTGTGAGAAAGGTGGTGCGGGCCCCGACCTGCGCGGCTGCCTCGATCGCCTCCTCGATGTTGAAGTGCGATCCGTGAGGTCGCCCGAACCACAGTGCATTGAGGACGAGGACGTCCACACCGCGCAGTACATCGAGTGCGTCGTCCGGGAGCATCTTGGCGTCGGTTACGTACCCGAGTCCGCCAACGCGGAACCCGTACGCCATAGGGCCACCGTGCGGTACTCGCACGGGCACGACATCCTCTCCCAGAATCCTGACGGGCACGTTCGGCTCGAAGGTGTTCAGCACGATCCGGGGTTTCGAGCTCCCCATCGGCGGCTGCACCGCCTCGTCGAAGATGTAACGGAAGCGTTCGTGGAGACTGGTGACGTATTCGGGAGCCGTCCACGTCGGCAGGTCATCGCCACGAACGGTGAAGGCCCGAACGTCGTCGATCCCGTGCACGTGATCCGCGTGATCGTGCGTGAGCCACAAGGCATCGATCGACGGCACCCCGACCGAGAGAAGCTGTAGGCGGAGCTCCGGTGGCGTGTCGACCAGAAGCCGACCTTCCGGGAGGTCCACGACCGCCCCGTGCCGCGTGCGCCGGTCGCGAGGATCATCCGAGGTGCACGTATCGCAGTCGCAGCCGACCACAGGCACACCGAACGACGTCCCCGTGCCGAGAAAGGTGAGCTTCACCCTCAATTCCTAAAGCCGATCGAGGCGCATGTTGTTGGTCGACCCCGACTCGTGGAAGGGGAAGCCGGCGGTGATCGCAACGGACCCACCGTGCTCCCCGATCCCGCTTTCCACAACGGCTCGTTTCCCGACCTCCGAAAGGACCTCGTACGTCACCTCGACGTCCTCGGCGAGTACCGGGTGCACACCCCAGACCGCGGCGAGCTGTCGGTACGTCGAGCGCTCGGTCGTGACCGCGAAGACCGGCATGGATGGTCGGTACGAGGACACCAGTCGGGCCGTGAAGCCGGACCGAGTGATGACTACGATCGCGGGGGCTCCGATCTGCGTGGCTGCATCCACCGTAGCGGCGGCGACGGCATGCTCCCGCCTCGACGCACCGGCCCGCTTCCGCAGACCGGGCGCGGTCAGGTATCGAGGCCCTCGTTCGAGATGGCCGCTTCGCTCGATCTCCGTTCCGATGCGTACGAGGGCCTCGAGCGACTTGAGCGGATACTTCCCGACCGCGGTCTCGCCCGACAGCATCACGGCATCCGACCCGTCGAGGATCGCATTGGCGACATCCGAGGCTTCCGCTCGCGTGGGTCGCGCGTTTTCGATCATGGACTCGAGCATCTGCGTCGCGGTGATCACCGGCCGGCCGTGGTAGTTGGCGAGCTGGATGATCCGCTTCTGCGCCAGAGGTACCCGCTCGAACGGGAGCTCGACGCCGAGGTCGCCACGGGCGACCATGACGGCATCGGTCGCGGCAAGGACCTCTTCGATTGCCTGCAGCGCCTGGACCTTCTCGATTTTCGCCACCACGAGCGCCCTCTTCCCGACCCGCCGCTTCAGATCCGTGACGTCCTCGGGGGTCCGGACGAAGGAGAGGCCGATGAACTCGACGTCCTGCTCGAGTGCGAAGTCCAGGTCCTCCAGATCCTTTTCCGTGAGTGAGGGAGCTTTCACGTTCACCGTGGGAAGGTTGATCCCCTTCTTGCTCTTGAGCAGTCCTCCACGGAGCACCTCGAAGAATGTTCGATCACCCTCGGTACGAACGCATCGGAACTCCAGCAGGCCATCATCCAGCAGGACGATGTCGTTCGTGACGATCTCCTCGGACAGCGGAGCGTACGTCGTCGGGATCTCGCCTTCTCGGGCGCTCGCCTCCGGAGCGACGACCACCTCGTCCCCCTCGTGGAGTTCGATCGGCTCGGCCAGCTCGCCGACCCGGATCTTGGGGCCCTGCAGATCGACGAGCACGGCCACCGGCTTTCCGACCTCCCGAGCGGCGGCCCGAACCGACTCGATCGTGCGCGCGTGATCCTCGCGGGAGCCGTGGGACATGTTGACCCTGGCGAGATTCATTCCCCGACGGACCATCTGGAGAATGGTCTCCCGGTCGGAGCTGGCCGGGCCGATCGTGCAAACGACCTTGGTGCGGAGCATGTTGGATCCAGGTGTCGAGATGGCCGGCGGGCATGTCGAGCGAGAATTGTCGCCCTGCCCTGAACGAGGAGCAACACCCCGGACCCGTCCCCGTTCCAGGGGTGACGGATCCGGTGACCTCCGCTTTCTTTCTCTCGTCCCGGCCCTCCACGCCGCACATGCATGAGTCACATCCACGTCGAGCGCCTTGAAGACGCGGACGCACTCGTCGCCGCGCTCGGGCGCGCAGATCGCATCGCGCTCGACTGTGAAGCGGCCGGCTTTCATCGGTACTCCGATCGACTCTGCCTGGCCCAGGTCACGGCACTCGGCTCGACATGGACGATCGATCCCCTCGCGTTCGATCCCTCCGACCTCCTTCGGGAGCCACTGGAGCGGACCGACCTCCCCGTCGTGATGCATGGAGCCGACTTCGATCTGCGTCTTCTGAGCCGCGACCTCGGGATCCGGATTCGAGGCCTCGTCGACACTCAGGTCTATGCCGCGCTGCTGGGCGAGGAGGGCCTCGGCCTCGCGTCGCTCCTCGAGTCGCGGATCGGAGTCAAGCTGTCGAAGAAGTATCAGAGGGCCGACTGGGCGGACCGCCCTCTCACCGACGGCATGCTCGAGTATGCCGCGTCCGACACGATGCACCTCGAGCGCCTTCTCGACATCCTTGCCGGCGAACTCGCCGAGATGGGTCGCTCCTCGTGGGCCGATGAGGAATGTCTCGCGCTCGAGGCGGTTGCGGACCTGCCGTCCGATGACGGAGACACGCTCGATCCCGTGACCCGTATCAAGGGCGCGCGTCACCTACCTGCGCGTGAAGTGGCCGCCATTCGAGAGGCGCTGGCGTGGCGGGATCACATCGCCCGGCAGCGGGATCGCGCCGTCTTCCGCGTCGTGGGCGACACGCCACTGATCGAGGCGGTAGGCGCTCACCCGAGACGGGTCGAGGATCTGATCGCGATCAAGGGCTTTCCCGGCGGACTGGCGCGAGCCGAGGGAAAGGACCTCCTGCGACGACTCCGGGCGGTCCGAGAGCGCGACGAGGCCGAACTCGTCCCGTATCCGAAACACGTGCGCCGAGGACCGGGCCGGCCGCCCCCTGAGCTCGAACCGATCGTCGATCGCCTCAAAGCGGTCCGGAACGAGGCCGCCGCAGAGATCGGTCTGCCCCGAGGTACGCTGCTCTCGAACGCGGTGCTCCTGGAGATCGCCCGCGCTGCGCCGAGGACGCTTCAGGCTCTGTCGGAGATCGACGGTATGCGGAGCTGGAAGGTCGAGGTCGCCGGCGACAGACTGCTGGACGCGCTTTCGCGCGCGTGAACCCGCGGGCCGATCGAGCGTGTCAGGCCGCGGACTCTTCCTTCCGCTTGCAGTCGATGCAGTATCGCGCGTGGGGGAGCGCGTCGAGGCGGTCGAAGCCAACGTCGGCACCGCACGTGTGGCACACACCGAAGTTGTCGGGATCGGCGTAGAGGCGGCGGAGGGCCTCCTCGAGCCGGTACAGGTAGCGACCTTCCTTGGTGGCGAAGGCGGCAGCCTTTTCCCTCTCCTGAGCCTCGGTACCCTGGTCGGCCATGTGATCGGTATAGGCCGACATGTCCGAATCGCTCGAATCGCGATCTGCCTGGGTGCGCTGGTCGAAGAGGCCCAGTGCTTTTCGAGCTCGAGTCCTCTCGTCCAGAAGACGCTTCTCCAGATGCTCCAGCTCTTTCTTCTTCAAAGGCATGGTTCGCCCCGTGCACGCAGTGATTCAGCTCGTTTGAACGCAAGCTCGAGAAATTAACGGCGCCTAAACCGCCCGTCTACGACATGGCTCCCGTGTAGTGGATCGCTCGCATCTGCCACGGGTAGGTCACACAATACGCTCCAACCCGAAGGAACCATGACCGTCGAGACCATCGAATGCCGCCGCTGCAGCGACGGCCCCCGCCTCGAAAAAGCCCCGTTCAAGACGGAGCTCGGTGAGCGCATCGTCAGCAGCATCTGCGCGAACTGCTGGAAGGAATGGCTCCAGCATCAAACCCTGCTCATCAATCATTACGGGCTCGATCCGCGGGACCAGAAGTCCAGAGACTTCCTTTACGAGCAGATCGAGCAGGTGCTCCTGGACGGCGGAGAAGGAAAGGACATCGACACGTCTCAGCAGGGATCGATCGAGTGGTAGCGGGGGCCTGAACCCTCGCTCACGCCATCCGCGGCCACCCCGCGGTGCCCCTACTCGACCGGAGGGTGCGGCGATTCGTCCACGATGAGCCGGAAGACGTCCGGACGCGCGTAGTGCCCCGTGACGTCGAAGTCGAACCGACTTCGAGGGATCGCGCTCATGTCCAGATCCGCATACACGACTCCGGCCTCGTTCCAGAGCGGCTCCCCGAGCACCTCACCGAGCGGGCCGTAGATGGCCGTGCCCCCCGCGCTGAGCACCTCCGGCCAGGCGTCCAACTCACCGGCGATCTCCAGATCGTCCGGATACATGTCCCGGTGCACGTACTGGTTGCATCCGAGCACGAAACAGCGCCCCTCGAGGGCGATATGCTGCAGGGTCGACTGCCATCGATCTCGGGCATCCGCCGTCGGCGCGAGATAGATCTGCACCCCTTTGCCATACATCGCCATGCGCGCGAGCGGCATGTAGTTCTCCCAGCAGATCAGACCGCCGACCCGTCCGAAGTCCGTGTCGATCGTGGTTAGCGTGCTGCCGTCTCCCTCGCCCCATATGAGTCGCTCTGCGGCGGTTGGCTTGAGCTTGCGGTGTTTTCCGAGGAGTTCTCCATCCGGCCCGAAGTAGAGAAGCGTGCAGAAGAGGGTCCCGGCGCTGTACGTGCTGTCCCGCTCGATGACACCAACACACAGCCAGACACCTGCCTCCGCTGCCGCCGCCGCCATGCGATCGACCTCGGGCCCGGGCACGTCGATCGCAGATTCCCAGTACCGGCCGAACACCCGACGGCCCGCATCGGATCGCCCACCGACTGCGGTCCCGAACGCCAACCCCCACGGGTATCCGCCGACGTACGCCTCGGGGAAGACGACGAGTCGCGCCCCCTCGGAGGCGGCCTCGGCCGTCCTGGAGCATACGGTCTCCACGGCGCCGTCCTTGTCGAAGGGCGATGCCGCGGCCTGGACGGCGGCGACGCGAACGGTGGAAGAGTCAGTCACGTCCTGCTCCCTGGATGGATGCATGGGGGCGATCACTTCGGCCCACGGTGTGTACTCCGGCCCTCGAATGTCTGCGTCGGTGTCCAGGCCGCCAAGAGAAGACGTCGCGTTACCCGGAGACGGCGCGCCTTCCCCTCTCCCGGTCGAGTCGGGTTACCCTCCCGAATAGATGAGCTCCACTACGACCCGGCCCACCATCCCCAGGGTCGCCGCACTCAGTTTGTCGGGTGTGTCGTCCGGCGTATGCCAATAGGCGTTGTTCGGACCGTAGGTGAAGTCGATGACGTTCGCGGTGGGGATTCCGCTCTCGATCAGGGGAACGTGATCGTCGGTCAGCGGCTCACCCACGGCCGTGGGAAAATAGTCGCGATACCCGAGCCGTTCTGCCGCGCGCCAGACCTTCTGCACCACGGGATTGGCGAACTGCGCGGAGATCTGTTCGACCGGAAAGCTCGGCTGTGCGTCGCCCACCATGTCCAGCAGGAGTCCATAGATCGGCCGCTCTTCATCCGGCACGGTCGCAGCATAGTGCCTCGCCCCAAGTAGCATGTCCTCGACGCCCGGACCATAGTCCTCGCCATCGACGAAGAGCAGATCGACACCCAGCGGGGGAGGCGTCTCACCGAGCAGCGGAGCCAGAGCGAGCAGAATCGCCGTCCCGGAAGCCCCGTCATTCGCGCCCGGGACCGGAATCGAATGCTGGGATGAATCAACTGCCTGGTCGGAGGTCGGGCGTGTGTCCCAGTGGGCGAGCACGACGATGCGCCGCCCCTGCTCTGGAGCGAAGCGCGCAAGGACGTTGGTGAGGGTCAACGAATCTCCCTTCGTCGTCACGTGAGCGAAGGTGTCGGCCGCGACGACCGGCGTATGTTCCTGCAGAAGGTCGATCATCCACCGGAGCTGCGACGCGTGTCCCTCGGTCCCGGGGACGCGCGGGCCGAAGTCGACCTGAGTTTCGACGTGAGCCATGGCCAACGCGCCGTCAAACGAGGGGCTGCCCGGTGTCGGCCCGGTCTCCAGTTCGCCGCTGCACGAGGC
>CALHIO010000249.1 GCA_938030915.1 uncultured Gemmatimonadota bacterium | reverse complement strand
GCGCATGGTACCGCCTGGTTGACTGAACGATCGAGAGAACGAGCAACAACATCCCTGCCCCGAGTCCCACCGCGCAACGGGATCAGTCTGTGGGCATCACCGGAAGGCCAGACCGGTCTCGAGTGTGATGCCGCGATATGCGTAGAAGGCATCGATCGAGAAGGGTCCCAGGTCCGCCCACACGAGGAGGCCCGTAAAGGGCACCAGAGGCGTCTCGCCCGCGAGGGTCATCAGCTCTTCGTCACATCCCGAAATGACGCCGGCCCGATATCCACCCCGACGTCGAAATGACGAAAGTCACCGACCCACCAGTATCGTTTCACTGCCGCGATGAAGCTGCGCCGCTCGTACGAGTTCATGGGGTCGAGAGAATGGTGCCCAGAAGACTCCACGCCACCCCGGGTTTCACCTCCTCGTGCGCCGTCCCTGCTTCCGGATCGACCTTCGCCTGAGCGACGACCGGAGAGGGCCATCCCGCGAGAAGAGCACTGACCATGAGGGCGACGGTCACGTCAACGTGGCCTCGCACTCCAGAGCCGCTCGAACAGCCGAGACCCCGGAGCACGTGCGTCTCCGGGGCCTCGAGTGCATCAAAGAACGGAGCCTCAGTAGGCAGGCTCCAGCCGCACGATCGAGCTCGGCTCACCTCTCCTGTTTTCGAGAGCGAGGTAGATGAACCCATCCGGCCCCTGCCGGACGTCGCGGATGCGCCCGATACGCTGCACCAGGTTCTCGGAGCCCGTGACCACATCCCTGTCGAGGCTGACCCGAACGAGGACCTCACCGGTCAGGCCACCGGCGAACAGGTCGCCGCGCCAGGCAGGAAACCGCTCTCCATCATACATCATCAAGCCGGACGTACCGATCGAAGGCACCCAGATATGCCGCGGGTTTTCCCACCCCTCGCGCATCGTCGCCTCATGGATCTTCGAACCAGAACCGTAATTCACCCCGTACCCGACCACAGGCCACCCGTAGTTCGCACCACCTGTCACGAGGTTCACTTCGTCGCCACCCTGAGGGCCGTGCTCGGTCGACCAGATGTTCCCCGTAGCCGGGTCGAAGATCAGCCCTTGAGGATTGCGATGGCCGTAGCTGTAGATGCTGGGCTCGATCCCATCCTGGCCGGCGAAGGGATTGTCCGACGGAATGCTTCCGTCCTCCATCAGACGGTTGATGGTACCGTGATGGTTGGAGCGATCCTGCGCTGGATGGTTTTCCAGATCTCCGCGCGGCGGCGCCTGCCGATCGCCGACGCTGAAGAAGATGTGACCTTGGCCGTCGAAGATGATTCGCGAGCCGTAGTGTCCACGCCCCGCGGAATTCGCCTCGAACAGCTCCTCGACATCGTGCAGCGCATCGTTCTCGAACCGGGCGCGGATGATCGCGGTCGTCGACGCGTCATCGCCCTGCGGCTTCGAATACGAGATGTATACGAGATGGTTGGAGCCGAAGTCCGGGTGTGGAACGATGTCGAGCAGACCACCCTGGCCCCGGACGTAGATGTCCGGCAGCCCTTCGACCGAGCCCGGCAGAAGCTGGCCGTCGCGAACGATCCGGAGGCGGCCCGGACGCTCCGTCACCAGCATGTCGCCATTCGGCAGGAAGGCCATCGCCCACGGATTCACAAGACCTTCCGCAACCGTCACGATACGGTAGTCGTGCCAGGCAGAACGCCGGAATTCGCCCGGGTCCTGAGCGACCAGCGTAGGCGCGGTCGTGAGGATCATCGCCGCAGCGGCAAGCAACGGCGTTATACGTCGAGACATCTCGGGATCTCCTGATGGGCTTCGGGGGTCCGAACCCCCGAGGGTGTCGATTGGCCGGACGGACACCGGCGAGGGAGCGAAGGTTCCTTCGGCTACCGATCCGGGTATCGTCCGCCGGACAGGTTAATCGGGCCCGGAAGTTCAGGCCATGGGGTGATGAGCCGGGCCAGAGTACACACGCTGCCCACGCCGGGAACCGCGTCTGATGCGGCAGCTCACGGTCCCCGAGGTCCTCTGGCACAGCGAGAGCGGCTTCCGCCACCCGCACATCCCGTAGCGAGCCCCTGGACCCCCCGATACACTTCAGGCTTCATCCCTTCGGAGTCCGAGCATGGATCAAGAACGCCTCACGGCCGACCGCTTTCCGAGAGAAGTACTCTCTCTTTTCGACCAGTACGTACACGGCCTGATCGACCGTCGAGCCTTCCTCGACGAGTCCGCCAAGTTCGCGGTCGGCGGGATGACGGCGGCGGCGTTCCTCGACGCCCTGAGTCCCGACTACGCCCTCGCCGCAGAGATTCCGGTCGACGACCCGCGCATTCGGCCAGAGTACGTCGAGTACGAATCTCCATCCGGTTCGGGCCGCATGCGCGGGTATATGGCGTGGCCCTCGTCATCCGAAGGGCCCTGGCCCGCCGTCCTGGTCATTCACGAGAACCGGGGACTCAACCCGTACATCGAGGACGTCGTACGCCGCATGGCTGTGGCGGGCTTTCTCGCGTTCGGACCGGATGCGCTCACGCCCCTCGGAGGATATCCCGGGAACGACGACGAGGGCCGCGCGATGCAGCGTCAGCTCGACCGGGCCACGATGACGGAGGACTTCGTGGCGGCCGCGGAGTTCCTGATGGAGCACGAATGGAGTACCGGTCGCGTGGGCGCGGTGGGCTTCTGCTTCGGCGGAGGCATGGTGGGAACGCTCGCCGTCCGACTCCCGGGTCTGGCCGCTGGCGTTCCCTTCTACGGATCTCAACCGGCTGCGGAAGATGTGCCGAGCATCGAGGCACCGCTCCTGATCCAGTACGCAGGACTGGACGAGCGCATCAACGCAGGGTGGCCGGCGTTCGAAGCCGCTCTTCAGGCCGCAGGGAAACAGTACACCATGCACATGTACCCGGACGTGAATCACGGCTTCCACAACGACACCACGCCACGGTACGACGAGGCGGCCGCCCGCCTCGCTCAGCAGCGCACCATCGACTTCTTCGATGAGCACCTCCGCTGACGTCGCGACGACCACTGCGAGGCCGCTTCGACGAGGTCGCGAACAGGGTCGACATCGACTTCCTGCTCGAGACCGCAGCGAGGCTGATCCGGATTCCAAGCTGGAACGGCGAAGAGTCGGACGCGCAGCGCGCCGTCGCAGAAACCATGACGGGTATCGGGCTCGATACGGACGTCTGGTCCATCGACCTCCCTCTCCTTCAGGACCACCCGGACGCTTCGTGGGAACTGCAGCGTGAGGAGGCACTCGGGGTAATCGGGACGCTCGAGGGCCGCGGAGGTGGGCCGAGCCTCATCCTGAATGGACATGTGGACGTCGTCCCACCGGGAGACGAGGCACTCTGGTCCTCGCCGCCATTCGAGCCCGTGGTGCGCGATGGCCGCCTCTACGGCCGAGGGTCGCTCGACATGAAGGCGCAGTTGGCAGCCGGACTCGCAGCGCTTCGCGCCGTCTCGGACGCCGGCGTCGAGCTCAGCGGGTCCGTGCACCTCCAGAGCGTCGTGGGTGAGGAAGATGGTGGGATCGGAACGCTCGCAGCCACGCTGCGCGCGGGAGGTGCCGACGGCGCGATCGTGATGGAACCGACCGGATTGACGGTCGCACCGGTGCAGGCCGGTTGCGTCAATTTCCGGATCAGGGTTCCAGGCAGGGCTGCACACGGAGCGGTCCGCGATGAGGGGATCAGCGCCTTCGAAAACGCATTCCGTATCTATGCCGCTGTTCAGGCTTTGGAAGCCGAACGCAACCGCAATGCGGTCCGAGACCCTCTATACTCAGCCTTCTCGACCCCCTATCCCATCAGTATCGGTACGATGAGTGGCGGAGACTGGGCCTCTTCTGTCCCGGATCACGCCTCCATGGAGGGGCGGCTCGGCGTGCGGCCGGACGAATCCCTCGACGAAGCACGTTCGTCCCTCGAGGCCGCCGTCGCAGCCGCGGCACGGGCCGATGCGTTTCTCACGGATCATCCACCGGTCGTCGAGTGGTGGGGTGGCCGCTTCCTGCCCGCGAAGACACCTGTCGATGACCCACTCGTGCGAACGCTCTCACGCTCGGTGACCGAGGAGCTCGGGGCCGCTGCGGTGCTTGAGGGCGTCACCTTCGGCGCGGACGCAGGCCTCCTCCAGCATCTCGCCAAGATGCCCGTGGTCCTCTTTGGGGCGGGAGACATCCGCCGGGCGCATCGGCCCGACGAATACGTCGAGATCGCTCAGCTTGAAACGATGGCGCGGTCTCTCGCCCGAGCGATCGTACGCTTCTGCGGAACGACGTAGGAACGGCTCACCGGCCCGACATCGCCCTGCCCTGAGCAGCCCCATCCAGGGCGTAGATCGTCGCCGAATACACCGACACGCCCGCTGCCCCCAGCATGAGGGGCAGCAAGCCCCACATCGGAAGCCCCAGGGCAGACCAGCCGAGTACCCCGAACATGAGCACGCTCGCGACTCGGCCGTGACCCCGGTGGACGACCTGCAGAGGGCCATACCGGAGCCGGAGCACGCTCACGCCCACAAGAAGCACCAGGTCCCGTCCGAATACGGTCACCAGAAACCAGAGAGGAAGAGCCGTGAAGACGGGTCCGACGCTGAGGGTGAAGAACGCCACCAATGCGACCTGCACCAGCTTGTCGGCCACCGCATCCACCACGGCGCCAATCTGCGAGGAGAGATCGAAGCGGCGCGCCATCCACCCGTCGAGGAGGTCGGTCACCCCCATCACGACTACGAGGCCGAGGGCGAGCAATCTCGGTGTCGAAGGATCCTCTCCTGCACGGGCGAGTTCCTGCGCGTTCAGGCCCGCGACCACAAAAAACGGAATGAGACCGACTCGAGCGAGGGTCAGAACCCACAGAGTCGCTCGGAGCATGGACCTTCGTCGCGTTCGAGGAACGAGGCCCGCCGCCTAGATCAGTACCCGGCGATGCGCGGCGGCTTCGGCTGCACGCATCGAAGCTCTCGCTTCGCGGCCGCGGATCCAAGTGGTCGTCAGGTACGACATGCACAAAACGGCTGCCACGGCAC
>CALHIO010000248.1 GCA_938030915.1 uncultured Gemmatimonadota bacterium | reverse complement strand
TCAATCCCTGTTCGTTCGCCAGGCTCCGGCCGTGGCGCAGTACGAAGAGCTTCCGAGGCATGCGGGCCGTACCCCCATCCTCCCACCCCTGTTGCGCTGGCTCACTATTGCCAACCGCTGTCGGGCGAGGTCCTATGCTTGTCCGTCATGACCCCACTCCCGGTGGTCGCCGCCGGAGCCGTCTTTCGAAGGAGCCTCGCTCAGATGTACCGCGCCACGACCTGCATGTGTTCGATCGCCCTCGCCGCCCTGTTCGCCGCCCCGCTCGCTGGCCAGCAGTTCGGTGGGCCACTCGCCATCAGCCGTGATCAGATTCTCGTCGGAGAGGCGGGAAATCAGACCCTTTCGGGTATCGTCTACCTCTTCGGTGACGTGAACGGCACGTGGAGTGAGATCGATCAGATCCGGGTAACGGACGTCGCTCGCTCACCGGACGGCTTCGGCCAGGCGATCGCCGCGGATGAAACGACACTCCTGGCAGGTGCTCCGATCGAGGGCGCGACCTACCTGTTCGAGCGGACGTCGAGTGGCGCGTGGGGTGAGCCGACCCGGATGGCCGGGCCTGCCGATTCGGACTTCGGAGCCGCCGTCGCTCTCACCGACCGGTTCATCCTGATCTCCGCACCGGCGGAAGGGGCCGGCGTGGTCTACGTGTACGAGCGGTCTTCGATACAGGACCCGATGCGGCTGACGGCACCCGACGATGTCGAGGGCGCGTTCGGCTCGGCGCTGGCAACGGACGGTGTCCATCTCCTTGTCGGTGCTCCGAGGCCGCGAGCCGCCGCCGGTACGGTGCACAGCTACACGCTGGACGGCCTCGAGCCGCTCGGGTCGCTGTCTACCGCGGACCTGCCGGAGCGCTCGGCGTATGGCAGCGCGCTCGCGGTACATGACGGGTCCGCATACGTCGGCGCGTCAGGCTTCGACGCCCGGGCCGGCGCTGTCTTCGTCTTCGAGTTCGGTGAGGCCGGTTGGACGGAGGCCGCGCCACTCCGGCCTGTCATCGCCGCCCGGAATACGCAGTTCGGCGCGTCGATCACGGCCGGGAGCGACGGTGTGCTGATCGGAGCTCCGGGTGCGAACGGAGGTGCCGGCGCTCTGTACCGCCTCAGTCACGCGGAGGGTGTGCCCCAGGTGTCGATGCTGGCCAGCGAAACGGCTGGTGAAGGGGCAGGCTTCGGAGGGTCCGTCACGGCTGTCGGCGACGTCATGGCGGTGGGCGCGCTCGGAGTCGACGAGCGAGCCGGCGCCGCCGTGATTTTCGCGGGGTCGGCCGAGCAGGGCACCGTCATCAACGAAGCCCGGGGCTTCCCGTCGATCACGGGTGACGAGATCGAGTGCTCGGAGGGCCAGGCGGACGTCTTCGAATGTGAGAGCGTGAACATCGTGTCGTTCGTGCCCATCAACGAAATCGGAGGGGCACGTGGGACACGGGTGAACGACATCTGGGGCTGGGCCGATCCTCAGAGCGGTATCGAGTATGCGATCGTGGGGCGGACGAACGGCACGTCCTTCGTCGATCTCAGCAATCCGTCGAATCCGGTCTATGTCGGTGACCTCCCGAAGACGCCCGGTTCGCGGAGCGCGATCTGGCGAGACATGAAGGTCTACCGTGATCACGTCTACATCGTGGCGGATGGAGCCGGGGCCCACGGGGTGCAGGTCTTCGACCTCAAGGAACTGCGTCGCTTCGAGGGTGAGCCGATCACCTTCGAAGAGACCTTCCACTACGACGGCATTCACAGCGCCCACAACATCGTGATCAACGAGGACACGGGCTTCGCGTATACCGTCGGGAACAGCGCGGGCGGCGAAACGTGCGGCGGCGGATTCCACATGCTGAATCTGGAAGACCCCTCTCGCCCGACCTTCAACGGCTGCTTCGCGGACACGAACACGGGCCGGCGCCTGACTGGATATTCCCACGATGCACAGTGCGTCGTCTACCACGGCCCGGACAGCGAGCACATCGGCAAGGAGATCTGCCTCGGCTCGAACGAGACTGCGCTGAGCATCTCGGACATGACCGACAAGTCCGCACCCCGTGCGCTCTCCAGCGCGTCGTATCCGAACGTCGCCTACGCACACCAGGGTTGGCTGACCGACGATCACCGCTACTTCTACATGAACGACGAGGGCGACGAGCCCGGGGGTCTGGTCGAAGGTACGCGAACGCTCGTCTGGGACGTGCAGGATCTCGATGACCCGATCCTCGTCTACGAGTACATCGCCGAGACGACCGCAACGGACCACAACCTCTACATCGTCGGCGACCGAATGTACCAGTCGAACTACGACGCCGGATTCCGGGTTCTCGACATCTCGGAGCCCGAGCGCCCGGTCGAGATCGGGTACTTCGACACCTCGCCGTACCGGGGCGGCGCCTCGTGGAGCAACTATCCGTACTTCGAGAGCGGCATCATCGCGGTCACCGGGACCGGTGACGGGCTGTTCATCCTCAAGGACGTGTCGAGACGACTGATCAGCTGAGAGCGGCCAGTCTTACACCATCCGAGCGATCACCCCGAGGAGCCGATCGATGTCGTCGCGATTGTTGAACATCGCGACAGCCGCTCGAAGCAAACGCCCGTCCTCCTGAAAGGTGAAGCGTACCCCCTCGTCCGAGAGCGCTGCGGCCAGCTCGTCGGCGTCGAGACCGTGGTAGAAACTCACGATCGGTGAAGGATTGTTCGCGGGAGTGAAGAGCTCCATGCCCAGCCGGACCAGCTCACTCCGCAATTCACCCGCGAGCGCCTGGGTGTGCCCGGCGATCCGCTCCAGCCCGACCTCCTCGATGAAGCCGAGCGAGGCGTTCAGCGCAGCCACCGGCGCATGCGAGGGATTGGCATACTCGAACTTCCCAGCTGTGGCTCTCAGCTCATATCGATGGTCGGATAGCGTGCGCGCAACCTGCCCATGCCCGAAGCGGTCGGGGTTCATCCACTCCAGATGCTCGCGGCGAGCGTAGAACGGGGCGCAGCCGAAGTCCCCGAACAGCCACTTGTATCCATTGCCGCAGGCGAAGTCGACACCCTCGGCGTGCAAGTCGGTGGGGAACGTCCCTAATGCCTGGATCCCGTCGGCGAAGAGATAGCCCCCCTGGGCGTGGACGATCTCGGCAAGCGTCGGCAGATCATGGCGGAAGCCGTTGCGATTCGAGACCCACGCTACGCTGATGAGCCGCGTGCGTGCGTCGGTGCGGGCCTCGTAATCCTCCGGGCGAGCTCGGCCCTCGACCGAAGGAACGACGCGCAGCTCGACCCCGGTACGCTTCTCGAGCTCGCGGAACACGACGAATGCCGTCGTGAAGTGCAGCTCGTCGATCACGACGTTGTCACCCGCCCGCCAGTCGATGGCGTTGGCGACGAGGTTCTCGCCATCGCTGGTCGAGTAGAGGAGCGCGATCTCGTCGGTGTCCGCGCCGAACAACGTCGCGAATCGCTCGCGCGCCCCCGCGATCGCCGCCCCGCGACTGCTCGAGTTCCGGAAAGTCATCCGCTCGTCCGCGTAGGCCGTCAGCGCCTCGTGCACCGGCTGCGGCATCGGGCCCATCGAGGCCGTATTCAGGTAGGCCAGTTCCCGAACCACCGGAAAATGTGCACGGATCCCCAGGGGATCGTCTGCGCCACTCGCCTTCGGGATGATCGGCGTCGCACCTGCATCACGAGCGTTCAGTCCACCCGTCGTGGCGGCGAGTCCGGCGGCGGCAGTGGTCTTGAGGAAGGTGCGGCGGTTCCAGGTCATCGAGTCCTCCCCAGATAGTGTCTGGCTGGCAACATCCCACCCGCTGAGGGGGGTGGGCAAGTGGATCGGGAACGAGATCGCTCAGATCGGGCCGACCCACACGCCGGGGAGCCGATCGATGAACCACAGCGTAGCCAGAGCCCCCAGCGCGTATCCCACGTACCGCACCAGTCGATGACCGTCGATCGAGGTCACGCGACGTCCTACCGAACCCAGCAGGATCAGCACGAGGACGAAGAACAGCTGGCCGAATTCGACGCCGAGGTTGAACGACAGCAACGCGGATGGGACATCGACGCCCTGCAGCCCGATCTCGCCCAACGCCCCGGCGAAGCCAAACCCATGGAGGAGCCCGAAGCCGAACGCCACGAGCCAGGGACGTCGCTGAACGAGAGACTCGCCGTCTCGTCGGCTGATGACGACCTCTCGGGCGAGGAGGATGATCGAGAGCGCGATCGCGGCCTCCACTGCTCCACGGTGCATGGAGACGAACCCGAGCACCGCCGCCGCCAGGGTCAGACTGTGCGCCACCGTGAACGCGGTGATCGTGACCACGAGTGACCTGATCCCGCTGACCAGCAGAAGCAGGCCGAGTACGAAGAGCAGATGGTCGGTCCCGAAGAGGATGTGCTCCGCTCCGATGATCACATACCGCGCGACGACCCGCAGGCGAGAGGCGCCACCCGTGCTCAGCTCACCGACGTCGATGGGGACCGTCCGTCCTCGGCCGACGAAGTACCCCGACGAATCCACCCCATCGATCGATCGAAAGACGACCACGACACCGGCCAGGTCCCACGGCAGAAGAATTTCGTCGCCGGATCCCAGCGCTTGCGTGCACTCGAACGAGAGCGTCGGCGGCGCCTGCGACGTCAGCGCTGGCTCCCAGCCGCCCATGGGGGCACAGTGGCCGGGCAGCATACCCGTGACGGTCGCGGCATCCAGCGGCGGAAGGCCGACGTCCACGGCGGACAGAACGTACCGGCGCTCGGCGACCTGATCGATGAAGATGCGGGCCATCGACGTGATGGTGACATCATGTGCCGATGCGGGACCTGGTTGCGTGCATAGCGCGAGCAGGACCGCTGCAGAGATCCCGAAGAGCGCGCGCCCCGGAGGCCTGCCGACTCGCTGACGTATCCGTTGCTCGTTCGGCCACCCGCTCTCCACGGTCATCGACCCTCCGCGTCGTCGACCAACAGAACTCGATAACGCTCCCTCAACGCCTCGACCCGGCTCTGCAAGTACGGCTCCTCGTACTTGGTCATCCAGTCGAAGCGCACCTGCCCGATCAGGGACTCGAACGGGGGCGCCGGACCCGCTCCGACGCGCCCGGTGACCCGAAACCAGAGCGCCCCGCCTTCCGTCTGATGAGGACCGACCCACCGATCCCCCTCGGCCCCGAAGATCAGGTTCGCGGTCTCGGCCCCGAAGGCGATGGACAGCTCGTTCAGCGTGACGCCGTTCAACACGGTGTGCTCGAATCCGTCCTCAGCCGCGAGGGCTTCGATGTCCCCGGTCGAGGGTGGTGGGGCGAGCTCGGTGTTTCCCCCGCCTCGGGGCGCCAGGAGCTGATCCACCGTGACCGAAGCCGGCGTCGCGTACCCGGCCTCGTTCTCCTCGAAGAAGGCGCGGAGCTCCGCATCCGACGGCTGCGGGAGGTCCATGCTGATCAGGTGGAGCATCTTCTGCGACAGGATCGCACGAATCCGAACGTCGTCATCGAGTCCACGCAGGTTGGCCTCACGAGCAAGAATCACCTCGTCGATGTAGCCGAGTTCGGCTCGTCGGCGCTCGTCATCGGTCAGAGCGGAGCCCTGCGCTCGCTCCATCTGAAGGATCCGGGCCTCCACGTCGCGACGGTCGATCTCGACGACGTCCGCCCCGACCCGTTCGGCGAGCTCCGCGAACGCGAAGAGGAGGATCGCAAGCCCGACGAAGTACGTCAGCGGTTCCCTCATCACGCGCGCCAGAGGTGAACGACTCGGGCTTACAGTCCTGTCGGCCGCTTCGCGGAACGTCTCCTCACTCATCCAGGCGTCGCCGTTCGCGGGTCGCTATCTGCGCCCGTCTCTCCGAGTCAGAGGACTGAGGTAATCGCGGCCACCCAACCCTTTCTTGCGCATGGCGATCCCGGTCAGACACTCGTCGACGACCTGCTTCGAGTTCAGGACCGTGGTGTAGCCCACGTCGAGCAGCGGGTTCAGCTCCACGAGATCAAACCCGACGACGTTGTTCTCGGCGCACAGTCCCCGTATCAGCGGGAACACCTCGCGAGGCGTAAGGCCGCCGGCCACGGGGGTGCCTGTACCCGCGGTGTAGGCGGGATCCATCACATCGATGTCGAACGAGATGTAGAGGTGCTCAGGGCCGTCGTTCGCCTCGTTGAGGACTCTCGTCATCACCGCACCCCATCCGTCGCGGTCGATCTCGGCCATCGTGTGATAGCGCATGTTGTTCTCCCGCATCCACTCGAAGCCGTCCTCGCCCGGCCACCCTCCTCGAAGCCCGACCTGGATGTAGTTCTGGCCCAGGACGTGTCCGTCATCGACGAGCCGGCGCACCGGCTGAGCATGTGAGATCAGGTGGCCGTTGCGTACGTCGCCCCCGTCGAAATGGGCATCGAAGTGGATCACGCCCACGTTCTCCTTCCCGTAGACGTCCGCGAGCCCGGCAACATTCGGATACTCGATCGAATGATCCCCACCGATGATGATCGGGATGGCGCCGGTCTCGGCGATCTCACGCACCATGCGGCGGATCGGCGGCATGCTCCGCTCAACGCTGAGGTTGTCGATGGGCGCGTTGCCGAAGTCCACGGCGGTCAGTTCCGACCGCCAACGGACCATCGTTTCCATGCTCCCGCCTCCCCGGCGAAACGATCGGAGCGCTGTCGGTCCTTCCCCTGCCCCACGATAGCCGACACCCATATCCACGGGCGCACCGAGGAAGGCGACCTCGACCTCGCCCGCGATGAGATCCTCGTTCGTGTGTGCGATCGGAAGCCCGAAGAAGCTGAGCGCGCCACCGGCACGCACGGGGCCGGGCGTGCGCGCAGAGTCCTCCGGCAGCTCACGATCACGCCACACTTCGAGGTCGCTCTCCGGGTCGAGCTGGATGACCGAGAGGTCGCTGGGCACGATTCCGGCCATCGAGTCGACCGGCTGGGGCGCTTCCGTCGTGTCCACCGCAGCCGTGTCCGGCTCGGCGACAACAGGAGCCGGTTCATCCGGCACCGTACACGCCGCAGCGAGGATCAGAAGTAGCACGGGAGCTCGGGGAGGCGAGACTCGAGTCATCGCATCGGTCCTGGGCGCGAGGGCCGGCCCATCCACGGTGGGGTCGTCACTCCAGATCTACCCCGCCAGAAGCGCCCGAGAAAGAGCCCCCATGTCGAGCCGTTACCGCTGACCAGGATAACGGGCTCTCGTGTACGTCTCTGTCGTCTATCCCGGGACCAGAGCCAGGTACGCCCCGACGGGATCGCGAACTACGGCGTACGTGAGACGACCCTCACGATCTCGTCTTGCGTCCACGACTTCACCATCGTGGGCACGTGCGTGCTCGAGACTCTGTTCGAGATCCCCGACGGGCAAGCAGATCAACCACACCGGAGGAAGGTCCCGGTTTACGCCACGTGCGTGACAGACCCCGGCCGCGGCCGTGCCGTCCGGCGTCCTGAGCACATAGTCGGCGTACGGCCCGTCTGCGTCCTCCATGCCCAGATCGTCGGATGACCACCCAACAACGTCCCGGAAGAAGTCCCGAGTCTCGGGCGCGTGCGTGACGGTGAGATCCAGCCACGCGATGCGGCCACCCTCGAGCGGTGGGATCGACTCAGGCGCCACCTCCGGAATGATCCCGAACGTGGCGCCGTTCGGGTCGGACAGGACGGCCCACTGGCTCTGGCCGGAGTCATCCCTTTGGTGCATGAGTTCGCGACCACCCCCGCCCACGGCTCGAGCGGCGCTGGCTGCGACGTCGGCGACCTGGATGTGCGGCATCCATTGGAGCGGAAGGTCCGCGTGCGCCGGACTTCGCTCGCCAAGCCCGATGATCGGAACGCCGTCGCTGTTCATCAGGTCATCGCGCCACAGCGGAGTGTCGCCCGTCGTCAGGACGCCCGCGTAGAAGCGCAGGACTCGCTCGTGTTCTGGTACGGCGATGTCGGCACTAAGTACGCAGCCGACCGCTGACGTTTGGGGAGAGGTCATGATTTCGCCCTTGGCTGAATCGGCAGGTGCAACACGTGTGGAAGGCGAGGTCGCAGTTCGGGTGGCATTCCGATCTGTCGATGCTCCTCATCCGCATCATATCGCAGACGGGTCTCAGCTGCTCGGCCGCGACCTCATCCCCTCCAGCGCCGACCGCGACTCGATCGCATCGAGCCTGTCCGACGGTTCTTCGAGGATCGCTGGTCAGAAAAAGATGCTCAAGCCGAGATCCGGCGTTATTCTGTTCGTCTGCTAGCGGCTGGACGTGTGGCCGCTCAGGCGGACCTCGAGACGGTTTACGCCATAGCCTCGCTCGGGGCCTTCACGTGATCGCCGCGCGGCCGTTGGTAACGAAGGAGTGTTATGTCGACGCAGAGCACATCCACGTGGTCGAAATCAGCCCGTCGTTTGGGCGTGATGCTGAACGATCCATTCTTCGTTGCTCTCCTCGGCTTCGGCCTGATCCGGCTCGTAATTCCGGAAAGTGTCATCGACTCGGCGCCGAACGCGCTGGCTTGGCTGTTGAGTTTCTCGGGTTGGGCTGCGCTCTGTACGGCCGCGGCTGCGTTGACTCCGTGGCTCCGCGCTGATGTCCCTGAGTCGAGCAACGAACGCGCCTTCTGGGCGCTCTGGTCAGGCGCGTTGCTCTTAGGGTCCTTCAACTGGGTCCTCTACACGATGAGCGCGAGCTTGGCTCGAGACGTCATGACTGACATCGCATGGGGTGCAAGCAGCAGCATGCTCCTCGTGGCGCTGACCCTCAGGCCGCATGAGGACACTCTCCCAAAGGAGCAGGAGGGGCCGAGTCTGACCGACATGGCCGCAGCGGTCACGCTGGTGTGCGGCTTGCTCCTTTACTTCGTTGGGATCAGCTCGGCCATGGTACCGATGGAATACGAGAGCGGCCGCCCCTCGTACTATCTCTACATCCTTCTGGATCTGGTCGTTCTCGGGCCCTGCCTGAACTTCTGGCTCTCATCGAAAGACGGGCCATGGTCCGCGACGTGGGGTCTCTTGACGTTCGCTTTTTCCTGGTCTCTCGTGACGGGTGTCATCGCTCTGTCC
>CALHIO010000247.1 GCA_938030915.1 uncultured Gemmatimonadota bacterium | reverse complement strand
CGTTCGTGACCCTCAAGGAGGGGATCGACGGCAGCGACGACTTGCTCTCAGAGCTTCGGGCTCATGTCGGGGCGAAGATCGGTGCCATCGCCAAGCCCGAGCTGGTCGTGTTCACGGCAGATCTGCCGAAGACCCGCTCCGGAAAGATCATGCGCCGTCTGCTTCGGGACATTGCCGAGGGCCGGGCTGTCGGCGATACGACGACGCTCGCCGACCCTGCGGTGGTGAAGAAGCTGCAGGAGATGCACGAAGAAGAGGAGGGTTAGCTCTCAGTCTTCGGCGAAAGGGTCGACGGAGGGAGGTGCCTTGGTGGCACGCTCTTCCGCCGACTTCTCCTTGATCTTCCGGGCGGGAACACCCACGTACACCCAGTGAGGTTCGGTGCTGCGCGTGAGCAGCGAACCCGCTCCCACCATCGAATCGTCGGCGACGTGCGTGCCGGCGAGGACGGTCGCGTGATACGTGATCCGAACTCCCGAGCCGATGACCGTTCGAGGCAGGTACACGATGCGTCCGTCGACGATGTTGTGGGAGTGCGAATAGACGTTGGCGAAGTCAGATACGGACGAGCCGTTGCCGATTTCGATCCCACCCCGGTCGTCCAACAGGACGTGGCGGTGGATCACTACGCCATCGCCGACCTCGAGGTTGTACCCGAACGACACTCTCACGTGCGTGAACGCCTTGAAGTTCCTGCCGCACGAACCGAACACATGTCCGGCCAGGACCCGTCGGAAGCGGATGCCGAGTTCGACGTTTTCGCCCAGCGCACTGCGGTCGAACATCTCCCAGAGCCAGAGCAGCGGCTTGCGCGGCTCGTAGCGGGCCAGGTCGATCTCTTCGTAGTACTCGGGCTCCAGCGTCACATTGCGGGGATCCAGCTGAGCCAGCGCCACCTGACTCGTGTTCGACAGCCCTGCGACGTCGGACGCGGAGAGGTCCGGGTAGTAGATATCCGTGAGGATCGACCGGCAAAGCTCGTTACGGTCGCACGCCGGGTCGTCCAGAGACTCCTTCAGCCACGCGAGCCACTCGTCGTAGAGAGATTTCGCGCCGTCTGCGACGGGGACGGGGCGGAGCGGAAGGAAAGACATGGCAGGACGTTATCCGGAATGATGAATGTGGCAAGACGTTCGCTTCGCTTGAACCATCCTGCGGTCGGGCTCGTAAGGTCTTTCGGGCCCACGTCGCCCCGTTAGACTTACCAGAACGCTCCCGCAACAGCGTGATCGATCATGCACGACGTCCTTCGCCAGCGACTGATCCGGAAGATCGAGAGTCTCCCGGACGAGCAGATCTACCAGGTGCTCGATTACATCGAGTTTCTCGAATCGAAGTATGCCGGCCAGGTCGATCTCGAGGCCTCCGGGCTTCAGAAGTTCGCGGAGGGGCTCGAAGACAAGCTTCGGAGCCGGGCGGTGAGCCCCAGTACGATCCGGGAAGCATTTCAGTTGATCTCCGCAGCAGATCGCGTTCTGTCCGGCG
This sequence comes from uncultured Gemmatimonadota bacterium, assembly GCA_938030915.1. GTDB lineage: Bacteria > Gemmatimonadota > Gemmatimonadetes > Longimicrobiales > Gaopeijiaceae > UBA2589. Next base: position 3,193 of record CALHIO010000247.1, on the reverse strand, counting down.
TCTCGTCGGCGGGTCGGCAGATTCTCAATGAGCTGAATACGGCGATCGAGACGTCGGAGGACGAGAGCGTCGACGCAGACGGCGAGGCCCAGCGCATCGAGGCCGATCCCCGAAAGCGACGTGGAACGACCGGGCCTGCGGGGCCCGCGACGCCCGCCGAGACGGGTGAAGATACCGGGTCCGCGGACGGGGAGAGCGCGACCGGGAGCTGACGAGACGTGCCCGGGAACGGCGCGCATCGGAAGCGTGCTCAGGACACGGCCCGTCGCGCTGACGCACGCTCTCGCAGGTGGCGTTGACGATGCCGGTGAGTCCGTCTATCGTCCCGGATGGAACCATCGAAGGCTCAATCTGAGCATGTTTTCGCCCGCTCTGCGAGGCCCGGTCGCCCGGGCATCTGCAGGCGGGCGCTCGCTTTTTCCGAAAGGTCGAATCGCCCATGACCGATGCCTCTGCGGGCGGCCGTATCGTCAAGGAAGCCCTCACCTTCGACGACGTCCTGCTGATCCCGGGCCATTCTCTCGTGCACCCGAAGGACACGGACGTATCCACCCGAGTGACGCGCGGAATCGAGTTGCGTATTCCACTGCTCGCTGCGGCCATGGATACGGTCACAGAGTCGGCGATGGCGATCCAGATGGCCCGTGAAGGCGGGCTCGGAATCATCCACAAGAACCTTTCGCCGGAAAAGCAGGCGGAGGAGGTCGATCGGGTGAAGCGCTCAGAGAGCGGAATGATCCTCAATCCGATCACGCTTCAGCGCGGTGGATCGCTTCAGGATGCCCACGACCTGATGGCCCGCTTTTCGATCAGCGGCGTTCCCATTGTCGAGGATGACGGGCGACTGGTGGGGATCATCACGAACCGGGACCTTCAGTTCGAGACCGATCTGTCCAAGTCGATTTCGGAGGTGATGACGTCGGAGAACCTGGTAACGGTCCCCGTCGGCACGACTCTGGATCAGGCTCAGGCGATTCTCCATCAGCACAGGATCGAGAAGCTCCCCGTCGTCGACGAGGACGGAAGCCTGAAGGGTCTGATCACGGTGAAGGACATCTTCAAGCGCCGACGGTATCCCGGCGCCTGCAAGGACGGGCACGGACGTCTTCGGGCGGGTGCGGCGATCGGTGCCTCCGATGCAGATCTGGACCGTGCCGCGATGCTGGTGGATGCGGGCGTCGACGTGATCGTGGTCGACACGGCGCACGGCCACTCAGAGGGCGTTCTTCAGGCCGTGGCGCGTGTGCGGGAGCGCTTCCCGGACGTTCAGATCGTCGGCGGAAACGTCGGCACCGTCGAAGGAGCCAGGGCACTGGTGGATCGGGGTGTCGACGCCGTGAAGGTCGGCGTCGGCCCGGGATCCATCTGCACGACGCGAGTCGTGACCGGAGTGGGTTTGCCACAACTGAGTGCGATCATGGATGCGGTGGCGGGAGCCGACGGATCGGTCCCCATCATCGCGGATGGCGGTATCCGTTATTCCGGTGACATCGTCAAGGCACTCGCGGCGGGAGCACACACCGTCATGATGGGGTCGATGTTCGCAGGAACCGACGAGTCCCCGGGCGAGACCTTCCTGCTCGAGGGACGGCGCTTCAAGACCGTGAGAGGCATGGGCTCGCTCTCGGCCATGGAAGAGGGGTCTGCCGACCGCTACTTCCAGGACGCCTCGGAGGAGAAGCGAAAGCTCGTGCCCGAGGGAATCGAAGCTCGTGTTCCGTATAAGGGTCCGGTAGCCGACACGATCTACCAGCTGGTCGGTGGGCTTCGGGCCGGCATGGGGTATTGCGGCGTCGGTTCGATCGAGGAGCTTCGGACGGAGACCCGCTTCAACCGCGTGACGATGGGTGGGCTTCGTGAGTCGCATCCCCATGATGTGACCATCACACGCGAGGCCCCGAACTACCACGGATAGCGCCGTACACACGAACGCATGATCCCCGACGCCGCATCACGTCTTCGGGCCGCCGGATCGGTGGCCGTGCTCGTCGTGACGGGGGCCGGGTGTACGCTCGTGCCGAGGCAGGAGGCCGTGCGGGTCGTGCCTGCGACCGTGCCCGAGCCGGCGGTGGACATCGGATCCCACCTGCCATTCCTGGAGCCCGTGCACGTCGCCTACCTGGAGCGTCCGAATGGGCAGGGTCTGGTCGACGAATTCCTCGCTTCGCCGATGCTGCGCGATCCCGAATTCCAGGACGCGGTAGCCGGATGGATCGACTACTGGGAGAATGCGGCGAGACCGTGGTTTCCGGAGTTCCTGCGACGAATGGGCGCCTTTGAGCAGACGGTCGATTCGGCCCTCGTGGAGCGAGGCCTGCCCGCCTCGCTGAGGTATCTGCCTCTGATCGAGAGCGGGTACAGTCCGGAGGCCCAGAGTCATGCGAGCGCCGTGGGGATGTGGCAGTTCATGTCCGTCACGGCCCGCGAACACGGGATGCGGGTGGAGGCATTCGTCGACGAGCGTCGAGATCCCCTCAAGTCGACGGTGGCGGCCACGGCATACCTTGCGGCGCTTCACACGCGATTCGAATCGTGGTTTCTCGCGCTCGCGGCGTACAACGGTGGGCCGACTCGCGCCCAGCGCATCCTGCGGCAACACGCCCGCATGGCACAGCCCTCGGATTCCCTCTTCTGGGCACTGCGCCAGCACTGGCCTCGGGAAACGAGAGACTTCGTGCCGAAGCTGGTTGCCGCGATCATCGTCGCGCAGGACCCGGGGTCGCACGGATACGAGCCACCCGATCCCGATCCACCCTTCCGGTACTCACCGGTACGCGTCCCCGAGGCGACCACCTTCGACGTACTCGCGAGGGCTGCGGAAACGGACGAAACGGAGATCCGGCGGCTCAATCCGGAGCTGTATCGAGGCTTCACCCCGCCGGGCCGGACGTATGAGCTTCGTGTGCCCGAGGGACGGGCCGACGTGTTCGAGACCAACTACGCCGCGATCCCCCCGGGTGAGCGGATGACGGTGGTCGAACATGCGGTCCAACAGGGAGAAACACTGTCCCATATCGCGCATCGATACGGCGTTTCGATCCGGGATCTGCAGGCGGCGAACCCCGACATTCGTCCTCGCTACCTCAGGGTGGGCGCCCGTCTCACCGTGCCGATCCTACTGAACCGGTAGCTCGGGACGGCCCGGACGGACGATCCCTGTCGGCGTCCGTGCTGAAGCTGACGAAACCGGGTC
>CALHIO010000246.1 GCA_938030915.1 uncultured Gemmatimonadota bacterium | reverse complement strand
CCCTGCCACGTGCTGTGGCTGGACAAGCGCGAGAGCCTGCAGCTTTCGCCTCGTGGCACGTTGGACCTGTTCCGGTTGCTCAACGAGCATCGTGAGGATCCGCGACACGCCCTCGCGAACGGGAATCGATGTCCTCGGTGTTCGCGACGCCTTTCGCTGAACCAGGACTTCACGCTGTCGAACCGCTTTACGTACTACGCGTGTCCGGCGAGAGATGGTCGCCTCACGCCGTTCTCCGAGTTCCTCAAGGAGAAGGAGTTCGTGCGGTCGCTCACGCCCTCGGAACAGGCTCGGGTCCGTGCCGAGGTCAAGACCGTGCAATGCTCGGGATGCGGCGCCCCGGTGGACCTGGCCAACGGCTTTCAGTGCGGCCACTGCGGATCTCCGATCACGGTGCTCGACGCTGATGCCGTCGAGAACACCCTGCGTCGTCTCGAGGACGCCGATGCGCGGCGCAACGCGAGTGACCCGAAAGACCGGGAGCTGCAGGCGAGAGCACTCGCCTCCATGGAGGCGATGCGCACGGATCCTGAGGACCAGTACCCCTGGGGCAGGTCAGGTCCCCGGCAAGGCACGTCCCTGGGTTCGCTCGGAACCGATCTCCTCTCCGCATCTCTCGGCCTGATCTTCGGAGACATCTAGGGTCGCTTGCCGCGTCGGTCACGATCCAGCCTTTTGAGAGGGTCGGTCTCACCGTTCTGCTCCTGGGAGCGCGTTCACGATGTCCCGGTCTATCCTCCTGCCCTTGATGCTCGTGGCCCTCGGTGGACCTGTCTCCGTCTGCCCGAACCCCCTCGTCGCTCAGGAGGACAAGCGGATCGTGGCGGTGCTGCGCTACGACAACAACACGGGAGACGACCAGTACGAGCACCTGGGTCGGGCGTTCTCGAGCATGATGATCTCCGACCTCTCGGTCATCGAGCGAATTCAGCTCGTGGAGCGGGAGCGGCTCGAGGAATTGATCGCCGAGCTGGATCTCCAGCAGTCGGGGTACGTCGATCCGGAGTCCGCACAGAGTGTCGGGATGATCATCGGTGCGGAGTACGTCGTAACGGGTGCTTTCCTGACCGTAGAGCCCGACATGAGGATGGATACGCGGGTTGCTCGCGTGGAAACGTCCGAGATCGTGACCACCGCGGAGGTTACGGGCCAGCAGGAATCGCTCTTCGATCTTCAGCAGCGACTGGCCGAGCAGGTGGTGGGCGGGCTGGAACTCGTTCTGACTGAGGAAGAGGAGGCGCTTCTGCGAGCTCAGCAGGAAGCCAATCGGATCGACGATCTGGAGACGATGGTGGCGTTCTCCGACGCGCTGTGTCTCCTCGACCACGGGGCGTACGTGCAGGGGTTCGAGGTCATGCAGACCGTGCAGCGTCGATCGCCGGGGTCCCAGATCGTCAACGCGGTGGTCGGGATCCTTCGAAACCGAGCCCAGGAGGAGGCCGGTCGGCGCGTTCGTCGGGAGGCGAACAACCGGATCGGTGGTCTGCTCGGACGACGCAATTCGCCCCCGCCAGAGCCCGAGCGGCCGATCGCGTGCGGCTGAGCACGAAGCGTCGGTTCTGCTCCGCGCGCCCTGGACCCGGCGGCTACCTCTGACCGATCGGCGCGCCGACCTCGGCTGCGTACGCCTCTCGAAGGGCCTCGTGATATTCATCCAGAAGGCCTGACAAGGTCACCTGTTCTTCGGCTACCGCGTTTCGCAGCTCCGGTCGAGTCATGAAGTCATACACGATCGACGACATGATCTCTGCGCTGATCCGGAAGCCCGTGTGCCCGACCTCGTTGAAGGTGTCGTCGAGCATGCCCCGTGTGTGATTGGCACCCCGCGAGCTGAACACGCTGATGCCGATGCCGGGGATGTCCTTCGTCACGGCGCCGGTTTCCTCATACCCGGAAGGACGGGTCGGCTCCGGGTTGATGCGCGGTGCGTCGAGTTCGCCGGCATAGGCAAACGCGAGTTCCTGTAGTGTTCCAAGGGAGATCCCGTCCCGGTACTCGCCGTACCGATCGATCTCCACCGTCGTACCGGTCGCCAGGGCGGCCCCACGAGCCGCATCGTCCATCATCCTGGTGACATGCTCGAGATACACCGGGTCGGGATATCGGATGTAATAGTCGACGACCGCGCGCTGAGGCACGACGTTCGGCGCCTCACCGCCCTCCGGGATCACGCCCTGGATCGAAGCCTCCGGTCGAAACGTGGAGCGGAGACCGTCGACGAGCGTGTAGAAGTGGACGGCAGCCTCGAGCGCGTTGCGCCCGAACCATGAGGCCATCTGATGGGACGGCCGGCCGAGGAAGGTGTACTTCACCTCGTTGATATTCAGGCAGCAGCTTCCGAAACCCGCCCGGGATCGGGAAGTCTCCGTCACCCCGTGACTGCGAACGAGCAGGTCCGCATCGTCGAAGATCCCGACGTCGTGCATGATGACCTTGGCCGGAGGACCGACCTCTTCGGCGGGTGTGCCGTAGACCTTGAGCTGACCGGGAGTCCCTGAACGTTCCATGTACTCGGCGATCGCAAACGCCGAAGCGTACACGATCGGCGTCTGCGCGTTGTGCTGATCACCGTGGAAGGGCCCATCCGCGTCTCGCAGGGCGTCGTACTCGCCGATGAAACCGAGGGTCAGACCGTCCGCCCCCGCAGGTGAGGTCCAGGTCGCGACGAAGGCGGTCTCCAGCCCGGCGACACCCACCTCGACGTCCCAACCTCTCTCTCGAAGCACCGAGGTCAGCGTATCCACCGCCAGAAATTCCTCCCATGCGATCTCCGGGTTGCGCCCGATGAAGTCGCTCAGGTCTCGCATCTCGGCCTCCCAGATTTCGGTCGTTCGCGCGACCACGGCGTCTCGCTCCGCATCCATCCGGCCCGCCAGGCGTTGTGCCATCCCGGTCGGATCCAGGCGGGACTGCAGCGCGTCGATTTCGGCGAGAATCTCTCTCGCGGCTGCGCGCTCGGTGTCGGTGGTCTGGCCGGCCGTGTGCGAAGGAGAGAACGCGAGGGTGGGGGCGGCGATGAGGGCGAAGGCGAGGTAGGGTGTGATGACGGTGCGCATGAGGCTCTGCTCGAGGAACGAGATCCGAGGGAAGCTAGGAAGTGGAACCCCGCTCGACCACGACCCCGTCGATCCGGGTGTGGCGCGGGCCGGCTGTATATCGTCGCCCCGGTCTGCCTGACTGGCCCCGAACGGGGTGCCTCCTCACATTGCCGGCCGGTCGAACTCCAACCCTCGTACAAGCGGGACGATCATGCACAAGCGAACGGTCCTTCGCATGGGGACTTTCCTCTCCCTCGCGCTTCTCACGACGCTGACGCTGCCTCTGGCGGCGTCCGCTCAACGTGGAGCGTCGGGGCCTCCGGAACACGCGAACGTCGAGCCGATCAACCATCTCCCGAACCCCTATGAGACCGTACGGAACTGGGGTGTGCTGCCCGACAGTCGTTCGTGGGGGTCGGTCAGCGCGGTGAACATCGATCTCGACGGGATCCACGTCTGGGCCGGAGATCGCTGCGGGGTGAATTCGTGCGCGGAGTCCGGCGTCGATCCGATCGTCAAGCTGGACCAGGACGGCAACACGGTGCTGAGTTTCGGGGCAGGGCTCATCACATGGCCGCACGGGATGGATGTGGACGCCGAGGGCAATGTGTGGGTGGCCGATGCGCGCTCCCCGAACGGCCGCGAGCTGGAACGGACGCCCA
>CALHIO010000245.1 GCA_938030915.1 uncultured Gemmatimonadota bacterium | reverse complement strand
GAGGAGCGTCAGTAACCCGCTTTCTTGTCCACGACGTTCTCCCACTCCTCGATCGGGCGGTCGAGCAGATAGCGCTCGAGATTTCTCAAGATGAGTTCCGTCTCTCGCGCCCAGAAGCCCCTGGTCACCGCAGAGACGTGGGGCGTGATGATCACGTTCGGAAGAGGCCAGAGCGGACTGTCCGACGGAAGGGGTTCGTTCGTGAATACGTCGAGCCCTGCCCCGCGGATTCGACCTTCGGTCAGCGCCTCGATCATCGCCTGCTCGTCGACGAGACGTCCACGCGCGACGTTCACGACGATCGCACCGGGTTTCATCCGGGAGAACGCCTCCTCATCGATCATGCCCCGGGTCTCGGGCGTGTCGGGTGCGGCCACGACGATCGCGTCGCACTCCCTGTATACGGCATCGAGCCCGGACTCTCCCCACACCATCTCGATTCGGGATCCGAGGACTCCACCGCCGGATACGGGCTCCAGGTTCGCCTCACCAGGTCGGGCAGGACTGCGCTTCACCGCGATCACCCGTGCACCGAGTGACGCGACCCGCCGGGCGACCTCTCGACCGATGCCTCCGAAGCCGACGATCCCGACGGTCATCGCCGACAGCTCCAGCAAAGGAGCACCCGCGACGTAGAACGGATCCGTGGACCATTCAGACCGGCGCTGCGAATCCGACGCCAGATCGAGGCCGCGTGTGAAGTGGAGGAGCATGGCGAGGACGGTCTCCGCCATGGGCGGGGCGTGAACGCCAGCCGAATTCGTGAAGACCACCGGGCTCGTGAGCATGGTCGGCGTCAGGGAGGAGCCGACGCCGGCCGCCCCCGAATGCACCCAGCGAAGCTGTGTACCCGCCTCGAGCAACTCTGCCGGAATCCCATACCCGAAGTAGACCTCGGCATCCGACACCAGGCGAAGGACATGATCGGATACCCGAGCCGCTCCATCTCCGGAGCCGTCCGTCTCCTCCTGGACGACATCCAGACTCCACGACGCCGGTAGCGCATCCCGAATTCGAGCCGGTACCCATTCGGGCATCGCCCAGATGGGACGCCGGTCCGTCATGTCGAGGACGAGGCGGGGCATGACGATTAGGGGTAGAGCCGGTTCATCAGGCGTGGGAACGGAATCAGTTCGCGGATGTGATGCCGTCCCGTGATCCACGCGACCGTCCGCTCCACACCAAGGCCGAAGCCGGAGTGCGGGAACGTGCCATACCGACGGAGATCCAGGTACCACGCGTACGCCTCTTCGGGCAGTCCCTCCTCCCGAATCCGACTCTCCAGGAGATTCAGATCGTCTTCGCGCTGGCTTCCGCCGATGATCTCCCCATAGCCCTCCGGGGCCAGCAGATCGTCGCACAGCACAGTCCGCGGGTCGTCCGGATTCTCCTTCATGTAGAAGGCCTTGGCCTCCTTCGGATAGTCGTGGACGAAGAGAGGCAAGTCATGCTCTTCCATGAGCATGGCCTCGTCCGCCGCGCCCAGATCCCGCCCCCACTCGATGTCCGAGCCGAGTTCCTGAAGCCGTTCGACGGCCCGGGTGTAGCTCATGCGCGGGAACGGGGGCTTCACCTGTTCGAGCAGTGCCGTGTCCCGCTCCAGGACTTTCAATTCCTCCTGACACCGCTCCAGCGCGCGCTCGACGATGTACGAGACGAACTGCTCCTGCAGCTCCATGTTTGCGTTGGAGTCCGCGAAGGCGACCTCCGGCTCGACCATCCAGAACTCGGTCAGATGCCGTCGCGTCTTCGACTTCTCGGCCCGGAATGTCGGGCCGAAGCAATACACGCGACGGAACGCTGGACACGCAGCCTCGACGTACAGCTGACCCGTCTGCGCCATGTAGGCCGAATCACCGAAGTAGTCCGTCTCGAACAGCGTCCCGGCATGCTCGCCGATGGCGCCGGTCAGGATCGGAGTGTCGATGCGGACGAAGTCGTTGTTGTACATGAAGTCGTGAATCGACTGCTCGACCTCGGCGCGGACCCGCAGGCCGGCCCGCTGCATCGAGGAGCGGAGCCAGAGGTGCCGGTGGTCGAGGAGAAAGTCGACCCCATGCTCCTTCGGCTGAATCGGGTATTCGTCGGCACCCGACAGCAGCTCGACGGAGGTCACGCCCAGTTCGTACCCACCGGGGGCACGAGCGTCTTCCTTGACCTCACCGGTGAGCGCCACCAGGGACTCCTGGGTGAGCGACTGTTGCGCCTCCCACGTCGCATCATCGACGCCGGCCTTGAGGAGGACACCCTGCAGGACGCCTGTCCCGTCCCGCACGACCGTGAAGGCCACCTTCCCGTGTCCCCGAGTGGCCTCGACCCATCCACAGATTGTGACCTGCTCCCCGACATGTTCTCCGAGCTGTCTGATCTCCACCATCATCGTGCTGATTCGTGATCTGAAGGGCCGCACCGGGTCGACCCCCCGGTGCGCGGCAGGAGAATGCACAGAATACGCGATGAGGGGAAGCGGCTCAGCCGACCCCGTACATGGCGAGGCGGTGCTGATATCGCGCGTGCAGGTGCTCCCGGATCCGCTGGTGGTCAGCGCGGGTCAGCTCGGGGTCTGCGGCAATGATGGCTCGGGCCTCGCGTTGGGCTTCGACGAGCAGGTCCTCGTCGACAAGCAGATCGGCGAAGCGGAGCGCGGGGTCTCGACCGTGCTGCTGGCTGCCGAAGAGATCGCCCTGACCCCGAATCCGGAGATCGGCCCGAGCCACCTCGAAGCCGTCGGTGGTGTCACGAAAGACCTGCAGGCGCTCGAGGGCGTCCTCTCCGGGCTCGGCGATCAGGATGCAGTGGCTCTCCGCCGCACCGCGCCCCACCCGCCCCCGCAGCTGGTGCAGCTGGGACAGTCCGAAGCGCTCGGCGTGCTCGATGATCATTACGCTGGCGTTGGGCACGTCGATCCCGACTTCGATGACGGTGGTCGCCACCAGAACATCGAGGTCGCCGGCGAGGAAGTGCCGCATGACCGCATCTTTGTCGGCGCCGGGCAGCTGCCCGTGAATGAGGCCGACACGCTCGTCGATGAAGACCTCGTTCGTCAGGCGCTCGTGCTCTCGCGTCGCCGACAGCAGGTCCACCTTCTCCGACTCGTCCACGAGCGGGTAGACGATGTACGCCTGCCGTCCCGCTGCGATCTCCGAGCGCACGAAATCGTAGACGCCCGATCGACGATCAGGAGCTCGAAGCGCCGTCTTCACCGGGGTACGCCCCGGAGGCATCTCGTCGAGCAGGCTCAGATCCAGGTCCCCATAGAGCGCCATGGCGAGGGAGCGCGGGATGGGCGTGGCGGACATCACGAGCATGTCCGGCGTCGGATCCTCGCCCTCGAGCAGAGCCATACGCTGTTTGACGCCGAAGCGATGCTGCTCGTCGATCACGACCAGACCAAGCGCGTGGAACGTCACGGACTCCTGGATCAGCGCGTGGGTACCGACCACGATCCGTGCACCTCCGGACTCGATCGCAGAGAGCGCTTCCCGGCGCTCCGCGCTGCCGAGCGAGCCGGTCAGGAGCGTCACGCCGATCCCGAGAGGCTCGAGCATGCGGGCCATCCCGCGGGCGTGCTGCTCGGCCAGGATCTCCGTTGGAGCCATTAGACACGCCTGATGCCCGCCCTCGGCGGCGAGAAGCATCGCGAAGACAGCCACCGCGGTCTTCCCGGCACCGACATCACCCTGAAGCATGCGGTTCATGCGCTGGGGCGATGCCATGTCGGCATAGATCTCGCGAAGCGATCGGGCCTGCGCGTCCGTCAGCTCGAAGGGGAGTGACTCGTGCATGGGACGGATCAGCTCGTTCGAGCGATGGTGTGAAATGCCCGGACGCTCCTCCATCGCCTTCCGCCTCGCCTGGGCCTGAACGAGCTGAAGAAAGAAGAGCTCGTCGAACGCCAGCCGACGACGACCTCGCTCGGCGTCGTAGACCGTCTCGGGTCCGTGGAGGGACGCGAGCGCGTCCCGCAGCGACGGGAGACCGTGCTCGGCCTTCATCCTGTGTGTTACCCACTCGTCTTCATCGGCCCAGGTGAGCATCTCCAGGAGATTCTTCTCGAAGACTCCCCTCAATACCCACTGTGGCACATCCTCGGACGCGGGGTAGGACACGAAGATCATGCCGGCCTCCTGTTCCACGGGCAGCGTTCCCTCGCCACGTGCCGTCGATGCGCGCTCCAGCACCGTGTATTCGCGCGGCTGGAGCTGCCGCCCGTGGAAGAACTTCACCTTCCCGGACACCAGCAGCGTGTCGCCCTCGCGGAGCTTCCGGTCGAGCCACGGTTGTCCC
>CALHIO010000244.1 GCA_938030915.1 uncultured Gemmatimonadota bacterium | reverse complement strand
GGCTTCGACATGTGGGAGGCCTGGGAGACCGGCGCCCTGCAACTCGTGGGGTTCAAGGACGACTTCGAACTGCGCGCCATCCGGTCGATCGCGCCCGAGGAAGTCGTGGAGGAACTCGACGGCATCAAGGGCTCGAACCTGTCTCGGATCGCGGTGGATCCCGGCGCGATGTTCCTCACGGGGGGAGCCAAGACACTTCTGGGCTCGACATACCTCTCGTGGGCGCGCACGCAGGATGCGACGGTGCTGACGACGTTCTCCGTGGATGGAGGCGCGACGTCTCTTCCGTCCTCGGCGGACTGGCTGATCCACGCGACCACGGGCCGATTGCTCCTGGGCAAGCGGAACGACGGTCTGTATCAGGTCACGCTGAGCAAGGCGCTCCCGGATGCAGACGAGCGGGAGGAGACGATTTCTCTCGAGCTCAAGCCGGGCGAAGGCCTCATTGAGCCTGAGACGTATCCGTCCCGCCGTGGCGTCGACCGGGGCGGAATCGACGAGAGCCGCCTCCTCCTCGTCTCTCTCGGTGGCGAGCACGCTTCGGACCTCGAGTCGTGGGCGACCCGGGCGTTCGAGGCCGACGTCGTCTCCGAGCCATTCGAGGCGGTGGCGAAAGTTCAGAGCGGCGAGCGGTACGGGGGTGTCCTCATTCACTCTCCGCGCCAGAGGATCCGTGAGGCGATTCAGGCGTGCCGGGCGGTTCGCCCCCTGTCGAGGGCGGCGATCGTGTTCGCGTCCGACGACCAGGTGCGCTCAACGGACCGGATTCAGATTCTTGAGGCCGGTGCGGACGACTGCCTGACGGGCGGTCTCGACTTCCGTGAGCTCGGACTCCGGATCAAGCAGTCCATCGCGACCGGAGCCAAGCCCGTCATCGACGAAGGGGAAGGGGAGAGCACCGACATCCTCACCCTGATCCCCGAGGAATCGGATGAGGGTCGGGTTTCAGCGGATACGTTCATCGCGGAAGTCGAGCGGCGGGGCGGGAGCGCGAACCACGCCTTCTTCTGCGTGCTCGACGTGGTCTCGTCAGTGCTCGACTCCGAAGAGCTGAAGGAAGCCCTGGCGGTTCAGATTCGCCACGAGGAGGGTGATATCGTTGCCGGTGGTGATCGACGCGCGGCGGTCCTGCTGCAGGGCGCCCGCGAGGGGCAGATCGGTCCCTTCCTCGATCGCCTGCGCTCGAAGGTCGATGAGCGCGCCCGTGACAATGACGCCAAGCTTTCGATCGACGTGCTGAGCCACCCCGCTGACGCCGATCGGATCATGGAGATCTTGAGGACCGTCCGTGGCGACGCCACGTAGGCCCGCGAGGAAGAGCGACTCCCGGTACTTCCTCCGTTTCGCGGCTACGGCAACCCTGCTGGTCGCCGGAACCCTCGTGCTGGTGCTGTACGTGCTTCCGCGGCGGTACGTGCTGAGCTCGGGGTTCCGGGAGGGCCATCTCGCGCTCCCGAATCCGTCGATCCCGTTCGAACCCGCGGACCCGCTCGTCATCGCTGCGTTGCCTCCGTTGCCACCTCCGACGGAGGTCGTGCGGGGGCCGGCCGAGCTCTTCTGGGAGCGAATACTTCCGCTGCTCGAGCAGGAACGCTTCGATGAGGCGATCCCGATCTTCGCCTCCTACCTGGCGAACTATCCCGGCGATCTGGATGTGCGTCGGGAGTACGGCATTACGCTCGCCCGCGGAGGGTATGGGGAGCGAGCCATTCCGGTGCTCGAAAGTCTGTTGCCCGTCCAGGGCGATCGCGAACTGCGCCTACTGCTGGCGCGTACGCTGCGCGACCTCGGTAACGCCTCCGGGGCAGCCCCACTGTACGATGCCATCCTCCGCGCGACACCGGACGATGAAGACATCGTCCTCGAGTGGGCCAGGGCGCACATGGGCGTAGAGGAGTATGTGCAGGCGGTACGGGTGCTGGAGTCGGCGCTGGATGTGATCCCGGGCTCCGTCGCGATCCGTGTCGAGCTCGCCCGGATCTACTACTACACGAATCGACTGGAAGACGCGGAGGAGATCCTGCTCTCGATGTCGGATGAGGAACTCTCATCCGTCGATGCGCTTCAGCTTCGCGGGGACGTCGTTGCCGCGTTGACTCCGCCTCCCGAGCCGGAGGTGGAACCGCCGCCGCCACCCTCACTGTTGGAGCAGGCGATCGGTGCACGGGAGGACGGCGACTTCACCCGGGCGGCTGAGCTGTATGAAGCCGCGCTGGCGGACGATTCGGGCGATGTCGAGGCATGGCAGGCGTATGCCGACTTCCTTCAGTATGAGCTCGAGGACTTCGAGGGTGCCCTGCAGGCGCTCGGCGAGGTCGAGCGTATCTCCGGCGGAGGTGAAGTCGCACTTCAGTACCGAATGGCGCAGCTGGAGGTGTGGACCGATCAGGCCGAGGCGGCGCGTACTCGACTGGAGGCGCTCCTCATCCTGATGGAGCAGGAGGACGAGGCGCGACAGGCCGGTACACTGCTCCCACGCGCGGACGACCCGGATGCAGTTGTCGTCACGCAGCCCGACGTCATGGCCCTGCTCGGTGACCTGGACCGGTGGGACGGACTCCGACTCCCCGCGGTCCGCCACTACGAGGCGGCACTCGCACTCGATCCGACGTACCAGCGGGCGCTCGAAGGGCTGGCGATCCTGCAGTCCGACATAGACCGCCAGTTGGTCGAGACCGAGGAGCCGCGGATCGGTGCGATCGCCGAGTCGCTCGCGGATACGGACGACTTCCGGCGACTGGATCTGGGTGGTGAGTGGTACGGCATTTCCGGAGACTGGGTCTGGGGGACACGGAGCGGAACCCGCCTGCTCGAAGGGCTCGATACCGGCGGTGGACTCGGCGAAACGCGGGGCCTCTTCGCCGAGTTCGAAGGTGCACGCTGGTGGCGGTGGGGCACGATTCGGACGGCACTGCACTTCGGGGTCCAGAACGTCCGTGACTCGGAGCTCGATGTCTCCGTAGGACTCTCAGGCCGATTCGCTGGCTCGGCGGGGCGAAGGACGGACCTCCGGATCGACCACGGGCCGGCGTTCAGCGCGACCAACACGCTGCAGGCGATCGAGGCGGATGTGCGACAGGATCGTCTTTTCGTGGCGCACGCCCGCCCACTCAACGACCTGTGGAGTGTGGCCGTGACGGGCGAGGCGGCGTCGCTGAGTCATTCGGGCGTGCCTGGTACGGATCGGAATCTGCGCCTGTCCGCGGGGGCGAGTGCGGGCCGTTCGATGTCACGCTCTGTCACGCTCGGTCTGGCCGTGCGCGGCCTTGGTTACATGGATGCGTCACCGAGTGTCGGCGCCGGGTCGCTGTACTGGGATCCGAACTCGAGTCTGTCGATCGGTCCGTATGCACAGTTCACCCGTCCCCTGGGGACGTGGTGGACGTTCAACGCACGTGTGAACCCGGGCGTGGCGTGGATCGACGAACGACAGATCAATGGCGGTGAACTCGTCCCGGACCTCTCGGCGAGCCTCGGACTCCGGCGTGAGGGTGCTCGCTATCTGACCCGAGTCGACGTCTTCTACGGTCAGGGCCGCTTCACCGGGTATCGATCGTTGGGCGTGAACATCGGATTCAGTGCCCGTGGCTGGTTCGGCCGCGCTGGCGAGGAGATCGGACGATGAGCCAGGGGCGCCACTCGATCTGGAGTTCGCTCGGGGTCGTCTTCGCCACGGTCGGGGTCACGGTCGGGTTCGTGATCTGGGCGCTTCTCGCGGGGCCCGACATCCAGAGGGTGATGGTCCGCATGGTCGTCGTCTCTCTGGTGATCTTCCTCTTCCTCCTCTTCCTTCGCTACTTCGCCCTTCTCTGGTTCTCGTACCTGGGTCATGCCGAGCGAAACGTGCTCGGGATGCGAGAGATCAAGGAGTTGCCACCGATCTCGATCCTGGTCCCGGCGTACAACGAGGGCCGGGTGTTGGAGCGTGCCCTGACGAGCCTGATGCAGCTGGAGTACCCCGAGTACGAGGTGCTCATCATCGATGACGGGTCGACGGACGACACGCTCGAGATCGCGATCGGCTGGGAAGGGCAGCGGGGCCCCGGTCATTTCCGTGTGATCACGAAGCCGAACGGTGGCAAGGCGTCCGCACTCAATGCGGGGATCGCGCACTCGCTCCATCCCCTCATCATGTGCATGGACGCAGACTCCTCGCTCGAGCCGCGCGCGCTGCTGACTGCGGCTCGCCACTTCAGCGACCCCGCCGTCGGTGCGGTTGCCGGGAATGTGAAGGTCGAGAATCGGGGTCGGATTCTGACGAGGCTTCAGGCGCTCGAGTACATCGAGGGTCTGAACATGCCGAGGCGAGCTCAGGGCTTCATCTCCGCGGTGAACATCGTCCCGGGTCCGGTCGGTCTCTTCCGCCGAGAGGCACTCGAGGAGATCGGTGGCTACGATACGGACACCTTCGCCGAAGACGCCGACCTCACGCTGAAGATCATGGAGATCGGCTGGCGGGTGGAATACGAGGATCAGTCGATCGCATGGACGGAGGCGCCGGAGACGTGGCGCGATCTCACGCAGCAGAGGTATCGCTGGACACGCGGCATCCTCCAGGCGATCCGGAAGCGAAAGGGGATCTACTTGCGACCCTTCCCCGACTTCCCTCTATGGATCTCGACGATTCAGCTCGGCTTCGAGGCCCTCGTCTGGCCGGCGATGAACGTTTTTGCCCACCTTTTCTTTGCCATCGTCGCGATCCTCTTCGGAGCCGGCGAGCTGATCGTGTACTGGATGATCCTGCTCACGCTCCTTGACCTGGTTGCGGCCCTCGTGACCGTGTCGATGGAGGAAGAGTCGCTCGGACTCGTACCGATGGCACTGATCTATCGATTCGTCTTCATCCTCTTCCTCGACGTCGTGAAGATGTTCGCGACGATGGAGGAGCTCTTCCGACTCGACATGGGCTGGGGCAAGCTCGAGAGACTGGAGAACGCATGATCCCTGAACGAGGTCCCCTCACCTCACTGAGGCGCCCATGAACGTCGTCGACATTCTCGTCGCGATCGTCGTCGTCACGATTCTGGTCACGATCATTCTCGCCGTGGTCACGTACGTTGCATACAAGCTGCGTCTGTCGCGCGAGCCGAGGCCCCGCGACGACGATCCGGATGCTCTTCGGTACTTCGTCACGTTCGATCCACCGCCCGGCGGGTCAGGCAGCAAGACCAACCTCGACCAGCTGGATCGAGACGTAGCCGACATGGGGGGACATGCGACCGAAGCGTGATCCGGTCCCCCGCGCCAAAGAGGCGTGGTGGTGGCTCGGCGGATTCGTGACGCTCGGGTTCGTCGGAGCGCTTGTCGTCGGCGCAGGTCTGGCTCTGTGGGAGAACATTGACATCCGGCAGGTGACGCCCGGGCTCGTCGAAGCTCCGCCGGCGCTGCCGGCGGCGGAGCCGTCACGGGCGGCGGCGATTGCCCCGGTTCCGTTCTCGGCGGTGATCCTGGAGTCCGAGGCCAACGCCTCGTACTTCGAGAACCCGGACTTCTACCTGGACCAGCTCGAACGCTGGGCGGAGTTGATCGAGGATGTGGGTGGGGCCGTTCGAGTCGCGCGCTCGGCGGAGGAGCTGGGGGCGACCACGGTCGACGAACTCATGGTGCTGCCCGAGTCCCCGTGCCTTTCGTCGGAAGAACTGGCCATTCTCGGAGCCCATCTGGCCCGCGGAGGAAGTGTCGTCGCGAACTGGGCGTTGGGCGTGCGGGATGGTGAGTGTGAGTGGCGTGGGTGGACGACGCTGACCGACGTGACCGGGGCGGAGGCTCTGCGGGAGCTGCCGGCTAGAGAGGCGCTCTATCTCACGGTGCCGGGTGGAGTGCCGACGTCGCCCGGGATCGATCCCGGGACTCGGGTCGAACTGCGTCCGGATCCCGTGATCGCACTCCGCATGCCCGGTGAGCGGATCTACTGGTCGGACTGGGCTCTGAATCCTTCCCCTGATGACGAGGGTCTGGGTGCGGACGTCGCCGTCTCGACCACGAGAACGGAGGAAGGCGGGCGCGTTACGTGGTTCGGTTTGCGCATGGATCAGGGGGCTACCGCGCTCGATGAAGCGCGCATCGACCGGATTCTGCGCAACGGGCTCCTGTGGGCGGCGGGCACCCCGAGTGCCGCGCCCAGCGCGTGGCCGGGCGCCGCTCGGGCTGCACTCGTCTTCGTTCTCGACGTCGAAGGGGTCGACGAGTACGTGAACGCGCTCGACGCCGCCGCGATGTTCGAGCTCGAAGAACTCCCGATCACGTTCTTTCCCGTTTCTCAGCTCGTGGAGAACGACGACCGGCTCGCCGATGCCCTGATTTCCGCAGGTGAAGTGGGCTCCCAGACCGTCGATCACACGCCACTCGTGGGTATGACGGCGCAGGAGCAGTCGATGCGCCTCGACCGCAGTTGGCGGGATATCGAGTCATGGACGGGGGTCGGGCCCGCCGGTCTGCGTGCGCCCGAGGAGGCTGTGGACTCGATCACGCTGCGCGCCTGGAAACAGGTCGGCGGATCGTACGTGCTCGCCGCTAACGAGGCTCGCACGGCCAGCCCGGAGGTGCATGAGACCGAGCTGGGCCCGATCGTGCTCCTGCCGCGAGTCCTGAAGGACGACTACACGGTCATCGTACGTGACGTGACGCTGCGCTCGCAGGGGCTCGTCACCGCGTGGCTCGCCGGCACGAAAAAGCTCCGGGCGATTGGCGGGCTCGCCATCGTTGCGGGCCATACCCAGATCATCGTCGACGGGCCGCGTCTGGATGCGGTGAGAACGATCGCGGATACCGTGCGCGCACAGGGTGGGTGGTGGCTCGCGCAGGCGGACGAGGCAGCCGACTGGTGGCTGAACCGGAGTGCGGTGGAGGTCCGATGGACGGACGCGTCGATGGATCCCGGGCCTGGCTTCGAGGCCACCGATCTCCCGGATCTCACGGTCTCGATCTCCACCGGCTCGGCCGTCGATGACCTGTGGGTGGACGTTGTCCTGCCCACCGAGGACGAGAGGATTCTTCCGACGGTCGATGGCGTGTCGGTCGAGTACGTGGATGAGTCATGGGGGATGCGGGTGAGGGTCGGTTCACTGATCGGTGGCGATCTGCACCGGATCTCCTTCGTCACGGTCGCCACCACCCCTTAGGAGCAGATCGGTGTCACGCGCGGGACGCATGTGGAGACTGGGAGGTCTCCCGATGCTCGTCCTCGTGGTATCGGGGTGTGCGGGTGGTGGAGCGCTCGAACGGGTCGCGATGCCCACCAACTCGGCGGCGCCCTTCATCGCCGGGTATCACGTCTACTGGGCAGAAGAGGCGTGGACCGAGTATCCGTTCGACGTCCTCGACGAGCTCTACTTCTTCGAGCTCGAGGCCGATGCCGAGGGAGGGTTCCTCGATCGCCACGGATGGACGGTGCGCTGGCGGGAAATGACCACGCGGGCCCGAGCCGCGGGAGTCCAGGTGACGCCCACCGTGTCGATGCACGATGCCGACGCGTTCCGGACGCTCTTTCCCGACGCCGAGAGGGTCGCGCGTCTCGTGGAGAACGTGGTCGGCCTGCTCGACGCGTCACCCGACGTTGCGGGCATCCACCTCGATTTCGAGGTGTTCGAGACCGTGGAGCCCGATGTGCGCGACGGCTTCACCGCGTTCGTCGTGGCGGTCGCAGCGGAGATGCGGATTCGACACCCGTCGAGGGCGCTCTCCGTCTTCGCGATGGCGTTCGACGACGACGACGTCTACAACGAGCGAGTCCTGGGACGCGTAGCCGATTATCTGGTGGTCCAGGGGTACGACTATCACAGCGCGGGCAGCTCGACTGCGGGGCCGGTCGCCGGGCTTGGCGGATGGGGGCGTCTCAACTGGGACACGGTTCTCAACCGTTTCCGGGCGTTCG
This sequence comes from uncultured Gemmatimonadota bacterium, assembly GCA_938030915.1. Classification (GTDB taxonomy): domain Bacteria; phylum Gemmatimonadota; class Gemmatimonadetes; order Longimicrobiales; family Gaopeijiaceae; genus UBA2589. The sequence continues at coordinate 3,261 of CALHIO010000244.1, read as the reverse complement.
GTGTTCCGGCTGCGAAGATCGTCATGAGCGTGCCCCTGTACGGATATGAATGGCCCGTCGAGAGCGATGCGCTCGGCGCACCGACGCGAGGGGTCGGCATCACGATCCCGTATGCCGCCCCCCCCGAGATGGTGGGTGGCGCACCGTCGGCGCGTGACGAAGCAGCGCGTCACGGCGTGGAGCGTGACGGCTCGAGCCGTTCCCCGTGGTACCGCTACGAGGCTGCGGACGGATGGCGTCAGGGCTGGTACGAAGACGCGGAGAGCCTCCGGGAGAAGTACGACTTCGCGCGCGCTCGTGGGATCGGCGGGATCGCCCTCTTCCCGCTGGCGTACGGAGATCAGGAAATCTGGGAGGGCCTCCGGGCGGCCTTCGCCCGGTAGATTGTCTGCATGTACTGGGTCATCAAGTTCATCCAGAGCCTCGTGAAGGCCCTCAACTCGGAGGGGACACCCGGTCAGGTGTCCGCGGGCATCGCGATCGGCGCGTGTCTGGGTCTGACGCCGCTGATCAGCCTGCACAACCTTCTGATCGTGGGGGTCATCCTCTTCTTCCGGGTTTCGGTGCCCGGCGCCACCCTGGGCTGGTTGATCTTCACGCCGGTCGGCTTCGCGCTCGACCCGCTCTTCGACTCCATCGGCACGACACTGCTGGCCGACACGTCGGCGCTCCTGCCTTTGTGGGTCGCGCTGTACAACACGCCCGTGATCGCGCTCGGAAATCCGACGAACACGATCGTCGTGGGCAGTCTTGTCAGTTGGATCGTGGCTGTCGTCCCGATCTTCGTCCTGGCTCGCCTCGGCGTCGGCTGGTATCGAGCGACCATCTATGAGCGGTACCGGAATGCGCGGCTCTTCAAGGCGATTCGTGCCTCGAAGGTGTACGGGATCTACCGTCTGTTCCGGCCGGGGGTGTGATGGTGGACGCCCAGACTCCGGTCGGTGAGGGTCCGAGCACCGGTGCGCGAACGAAGAGCCGGTTCTTTCGGCCGCCCGGTCTCGTCGTCTTTGCGGGATTCGTACTCCTCGTCGGCGTTGCGTGGTGGCTCTACGCGGATCGCCTCGTGGAACGCGGTGTGGAGGAGACGGGGGCCTCTCTCATCGGCGCGAAGGTCGAACTCGAGTCAGCCGACATTCGACCTACGGAAGGGCGGGTGCGCCTGACCGGTCTGCAGGTCGCGAATCCCGATCGTCCCATGACGAATCTCTTCGAGGCCGAAGAGATCATCGGGGACGTCATGCTCGAGCCGCTGCTCCAGAAGAAGGTCGTGATCGAGCAACTCACCGTGACGGGCGTTCGGTTCAACACCGAACGGGAGACGTCGGGGGCCTTGGACAATCCGGACCCCGAGGCTGGCGCGCTCTGGCGTCAGGTGAACGGATGGGCCGACCAGGTCAGGATCCCGGAGCTGTCGCTGGAGAGCCTCGGTGGCGCCGTCCGTACCGAGGCGATCTCCGAGGACAGCCTGGCCACGGTTCGGTACGTACGTGACGTCGTCAAGAAGACGGATTCGCTGCGGTCGTCGTGGGGCGCCGATGTGGCGTCCCTCGATCCTCGCACGCGACTCGATTCTCTCCAGACCGTGCTGCAGCGCCTCGAAGACTTCCGACTGACTCCGTTGAACGCCCTGCAGTTGCCGGGCCTCCTTCGCGACGGTCGCGCTGCGCTGGAGGGGGTGACGAGTCTTCAGGCGGACATCCGGACGCTCGACGGCAACGTCCGTGAGGGGCTGTCCGGGTTGGCGTTCGATCAGGCGACGGTGGATCGCCTGCGGGCCGAGGACCTCGCCTACGCGCGCAGCCTGCTCGACATCCCCTCGCTCGATGCCCCCACGATTTCGCCGGCCCTCTTCGGGGGCACGGCGCTGGTCTGGCTCAAGCCGGTTCTGTACTGGGCTCAGGCCGCCGAGCGCTTCCTCCCGCCCGGACTCGATCCGAGGAATCGACCGGGGCCCTCTCGAGCCCGCGCCGAAGGGACGACGTTCGACTTCCGTGAAGGGGCGGAGTACCCGGACTTTCTGTTGCAGCAGGGAGATCTCGGCCTTGTGCTTGAGGGAGAGGGTGCGGTCGCCGGCTCTTACACGGCACGAATCCGCGGGCTGACGTCGTCCCCGGCACAGCTCGGTCAGCCGATGGAGATCACGGTCGGGCGCACGGGTGGGACGAGCGGCCCCGAGGGGCTGAGCCTGGCCGCGGTGCTCGACCACACGGGGGACGTGCCGCGCGATTCGGTCTCGCTGTCGATGTCGGGGGTCGGACTGCCTCAGCTCCGACTCGACGCGTTCGGGGGTGCGCTGGATCTGGGGCAGGGGTCATCCGCCTTTTCGGTCCTGCGTGAGGGTGGTCGGATCGAGGCGCGCATGCGGTGGTCATCCGAGCAGCTGAGCTGGCTATCAGGTGAGGATGGTCGTGATGGTTTGGCCGTCGACTCGGTTGATGTCGAGTCGGCTGCGGCGTCTCAGGTGAGCGGCACGCGTTCCGTCGGCTCCGAAGAGTGGGCTCGGGATCTGGTTCGCCGGACGCTTATGGGTCTGAACTCGGTCGATGTGGAGATGGCTCTGGTCGGATCGATTCAGAACCCGGAACTGCAGGTCTCATCGAATCTCGGGGACGCGGTTGCCGCATCGCTGCGGCGAGAGGTTGGTCAGGAAATCGAGGCCGCTGAAGCTCGGGTGCGAGCTGAGGTCGATGGATATATCCAGCCGCTGGTTGCGAGGGCCGTCGCCCAGATGGAGCAGGTAGTGGGAGTTGTGGACCAGGTAGCGGGTCACGTTGTCGAGGTGGAGGAGCTTCGGGCTCGACTGGAGAGCAGGGTGGGGGAGCTGGTGGGGGGCTACCCCGCCTTCACCACCTCACGGCGAGTCGGCTCCCACAACGCATCCTTGCCGCCACTGATCGCTCTCAGGAACGCGTGCATGGCGGCCACGTTTCCGGCGACGAGATAGGCAGGAACCGAGAAGATCTTCGCCACGGATGGCGCCTCGGCTCGCAGCCACCCGATCCACGCGAGAACGAGCAGGATGACGCCTCCGGCGACCATCGCCTGGGCCCACAGCGCGCCGCCCAGGGCCAAGGCGACGAGGGCCAGTCCGGCAGCACTTGCTGCCCAAGGAAGCGCCCACCGGCAGACCTTGTGGCTGAACAGCATCCAGGCGAACCAGCCGTGCCGGATCGGATTCATGAGGTGGCGCTTGAACCAGAGGGTCTGCATGCCCCGAGTGATGGTTCGCACCTTGCGCCGGTATTCCTTCCGCAGCGACGT
>CALHIO010000243.1 GCA_938030915.1 uncultured Gemmatimonadota bacterium | reverse complement strand
GATCTGAGCCCCCCACGCCATCGGCCAATTCGGGGTGGTGGTCTGATCGTCCGTCGTCAGGATCGTCGCGATCTCGCGCCCCTGTTTGTAGAGGTCGCCACGTAATTCACCCGAAATATCCACCACCCGCAGGCCCGCCTGATAGTATCCGACGTACATCTTGTCGTCCTCGATCCAGACGTTGTGGGCGCCCGCCTCAGGCACCTCGTACTTCGCGACCTCGACGGGATTCTCGATGTCACTGACGTCGAGGACGTGGATGTAGCCCCGGGCGTGGATCGCCTTGTCGGGGTCCCATCCCTCCGGAAAGATCTCGTCACCGACGAACAGGTATCTTCCGTAACGCCATGCCACGTGGGTATTTCCGATCGGGTACTTGAAGCGACTTACGAAGGTCGGCGTCGTGGGTGTACCCCCATGCGTTCCGGCCCCTACATCGAGGATGACCGCCCCGTCGTCCCAGTACGATACGTAGGCGTACCCGTCCTGGACGATCACGTCATGGAGCGAGCGTTGCTCGCTGTCGATCCCCCACCGGCCGACCTCGTATGGCGCCTCGGGGTTCGAGATGTCGATCACGTGCACCGCTCTCGTGCCGTTGTGAACCGCGTACACGAGTTCATGCTCATCGGAGATCCATACATTGTGGACTCCTCCTGTGACCGTCTCCGTGTACTCCGAGAGTATCGTGGGGTGTGCAGGCGTGCTCAGGTCCAGGAAGACCATGCCGTTCCGTCGGCTCGAGGCACCCTCCCGGGTCACGATTCCCAGTCGGTTGTTCGGGTGGATCTTTACGTCGTTGATGCGCCGTGCGTCGAGCTGGAGGGAATCCGTCAGGACCGGGTTGGCCGGATCGGTCACGTCCCAAACCTTCATCCAGTCCCACATGAACGTGCCGATGTAGGCATAATCACGGCCATCCACACCTTCGAAGACCCACACGTCGCCAGAATGGTGCTCTGCGATGCCTCCGCGCCCCACCTGGATCAACTCCGCATCGGCGCCGCGTGCTTCGACGATGACCACCCCACTGACGACGTCGCGCTCGCCCATCCGGGCCGTCACGCGATACGTCCCCGGCTCTTCTGCCACGAAGACCCCCTCCCCTGCCTCATCCTCGATCTGCGCGCCCACACCGCTGAGAGACCACTCGGGAAAGGCCTGAACGGTCTCACCGGATGAGGTCTCGGCGGTCGCGGAGAAGCGAATGACGTCCCCCGTCCGCACGCGCGACTCCATGGGATCGAGCGCGTATGCCACACCTGGATCCGCACGCACGCGGAGGGTCGCTGTCGTTCGAACGTCGGCGCCCGAGACTGAAATCGTGGCCGAGCCTTCCGACCTCGCGAACACGAGTCCTGCCGCGTCGACCGCGGCAACCGACGGATCGGAACTGGACCACGTGAGCTCCGGATCTTCGACGGGTTCACCGAGGCGGTTGAACGCCGAGACACGTACAGGCACGACCTGTCCCGCATAAGGGGCGTCCGTCCCCACAGACGCGCGCAGCTCGGCAGGCGGGAGCGCCCGAATCACCACCGATACCGACGTGGGCTGCCCTTCGACCACCGCCGTGATCCGCGCCATACCCGGGTTCAGACCGGTGACCACGCCCTCCTGATCCACGGACGCGAGCTCGGGCGTCGACGCGATCCACCGCACGAATACGTCCTCGAGCGGCCGTCCCGCACCATCGCGAGCCGTCACCGTCAACTGAGCCGTCTCGGTCACTTCGATCTCCGCGCGCTCGGGCGAGATCGCGATCTGGGCCGGTTGAGCTTGAGCAGGGGCTGCCTGCAGGGCCGCCGCGAAGAGGAACGTGGTCGCAAGACCAGTCATGGGGAGTCTCCGAAGGGGTTCTGAATCAGGGATGTCGGGAGGGACGGGCGTGGGTCTCAGCGCATCGCCGAGCGGGCCAGCTCACCTTCGGCCGCAATATAGCCGAATGCGGACCATTGATTTCGTCCCGTGAGAATCCGCTCCCACATGTCGTGCGCTTCCGCCGTGCGGCCCTCGAGAAGGTGCCAGGCGCCGAGACCGTATGCGGTCGTCGTGCTCTGAAGGGTCGCCGCATCCCCACTCGGCCCGACGAGGTCTTCGAGGGTCCGCTCTCCCTTGAAGAGGAGGAGCAGATCGAGGTACGCGATCGACTCGATGATCTCCATGTCCTGGGTGATTCCATCGAGAACCTCCTGGGCCTCTTCGTCCATCCCGAGGCGCCTCAGCGTCATGTACAGCCAGTACGAGGTCGCGACGACGGAATCCGGATGCACGGAGACCTCGAGGCAATTTCGCTGCGCCTCGAGCGCGGCCTCCAGGTGGCCCTGCACGTAATGAGCGAGGGCGAGATGGTACCAGATGTTGAACTGAAGCGTGCTCGTCGGAATGTTCATCGCGTTCGGCAGCCCGTCGGGTTCGACCTCGTCCGGCATGCCATCCGTCAGCTCAGCTGCCCGCTCGAAGTCGGCGATGGCGTGTTCGGGCTCACGAACGGAGAGATAACGGTGACCACGGTGCCGGTAGAGCCGGGCATCGTCGGGGTGCATCGCGATCCCATCGGAGTAGATGTCGATGGCCTCCCTGTACCGCCCCAGATACGCGGTCCTGCGTCCCATCCAGATCAGCGCGTCGACATCCTCGGGAGATACCGCCAGCGCTTCCTCGGCTTCGCGGTAGCGATCCATATATACGGCCCGCACCTCCTCCGACTGCTGTGGAGGCATCAGCGTGTCGCCGAGGAACGAGTTCGCCTCGGCGCCTGGTGGAAGTGGGGCACGCGTCAGGACAGCGGGTCCGCTGTCACCGGGTGCGGAATCCGACGTGCAGGCTCCGAGGCTCACGGCAAGGGTGGTGAGGGCGAGAACCGACGCAGAACGGGCGAAAAGGCGGTACATGGGGACTCCGATCACATGCTCGGCAGGAATCCGGAATAGACGACAGGCGCGGAGCTCCTGCAACGTGCCCCGATCTCGAAATCTCGCGACGTGTTTGGCTCCCTCCTTCCGGTTCGGGTAGCTTGGGCCGCCGTGCCACTCCACCCACACGAGCCATGCGTCGCCGCCCCTTCAGTCGCTCACGTTCTTCCGCCATCGCCGTCGCGCTCGCACTGCCCCTCGCGTGGACGCAGGGCGTGCATGCGCAATCGATGCCCGTCGACACACTCGACGTCTTCTTCCTCGGAAACAGCTACGTCTACTACAACAACCTCGCGGATCAGCTGAGCGGCATCTCGAGGTCCCTCCCCGGACCCGT
>CALHIO010000242.1 GCA_938030915.1 uncultured Gemmatimonadota bacterium | reverse complement strand
CTCTCTGGACGGCGATACCGCTCACGTTGCGACCGACGGTCGGGCGGGCTGCTGCGGTGCCGAGAAAGGTCAGGCGGATCATCGCTGGAGTCTTGCGGGCTCGTCGGGGCGCCCCTGCGCATGGCCGGGCGGACGTCCGCCAAAGTAGCCGGGTCCTACCAGATGCGGAATTGGACCTGTACGAGCCTGCCGGGCTGAGGCAGCCCGCACTGATCGAAGACCGCCCGATCCGTCACGTTACGAACGGCGGCGGACGCGTCGAGTCGGCTCAGCGCACCCCCGCGCCCGAAACTGAAGATCCGGCGCAGGGTGAGGTCAAACGACATGCTCGACGAGAGCGGTTGCAGCCCCCCGACCTCGGGATTCTGGCACATCTGAGTCCCTACATACCGTCCTTCGCCGCCGAAGCGCAGCTGCGCGGGGATCGGTATGTCGAAGCCGAGCTTGCCCGAGACCGCAGGCTCATATTCGAGTTCCACCTCGGTTCCGTCGGCCTCGAATCCCGTCACGCTCTGGAGTGTCAGGTCACCATTGAGCGTCGACGTCCCGAACGTGCCGACCAGAAGCAACTCGATCCCGGTGCTTCGCACCTCGTCCTGATTCACGCGCTGAAAGCGTTGATTCCCCGAGCCGTCGGTGAACGACCGACGAACGATCCCGTCGGTCAGGCGCTGGTGGAAGCCGACGAGCTGGACCTCGCCGCGGGCTCCCGTAGCGGTGAATCCCGCCTCACCGCCCCAGAGGGTCTCAGGAAGGAGGTCCGGATTCGGCTGGAAACGTCCCAGAGCACCCGAGTACAGCTCGCGCAGGGACGGAAATCGGGACCGCCGGCTGGCACCCCCGTGCACGAGCACACCGTCCGCCACCAGTGAGCTGAGGCCGACACGCGCCCCGAAATCCGCAATCGGCTCCAGAGGAGGCTTGTCACCCGACTTCGGGGTGCTGGCGCCGTCGTACGCAGCTCCCAGCGTGACGGTCGTCAACTCGCTGCTCCCGAAACGCCATTCGGTCTCGAAGCCGAGACTCCAGAGTCGTTGCTGGTAGGAGAACGCCTGAGATCCGACACCCACCTCCCCGAGGACTTCGTCATGGGAGACGTCTGCGAAGGTGGCCGACGCTCGCACGTCACCGGACGAGCCGATCGTGTGCTCACCGAGCATCCGGGCCGTGATCACCCGGTCGTCGGCGTCCTCCGTTTCCTCGATGATGTCGTAGTCGGCTGTCGCGAACTGTTCGATGAGGGTCGAGCCCAGATCCACACCGAGGCTGGCCTCGAGGTCCCCTTCCCCCCATCCGGTGAGGCGCTGGCCGGTGCCACCCGTGACCGCCGCGATCATTCGTCGCTGTTCCGGATATCGCCAGAGACGAGGGGCATCCTGATGGGCCTCGGGTGGAACGCCACGCTCGACGTCATATCCCGACGCGGCAACGGACGCCCAGGCACCGTCATCGTTGCGGTAGCGTGCACTGAAGAAGCCGTCCACCCGGCGCTGATCGCTGTTGAGCCTCAGCGCGTCTTCCGACAGGAACTGCGCGCGAAGCGACGCATCGTCCAGCGCTTCCTTGGAGACGGGCACCCCACTCCGGTCGGTGAAGCCTCCACCGGCACGAAAGACCCACTCGTGATCCGTGTCTTCGACGAGGTGCCCACCCGTGACCGAGACGTTGGTGGATCCGGTGCCGTCGAGCGCCAGTCCTACGGACAGGGGGTCGACCGATCCGACTCGACGTCCACCTCGCGCGACATCGACCTCGACGACGCCCCCGAGGGTATTCGGGCCGTAAAGAACGGAGGACAGGCCACGCACGAGCGTGACGTTTCGTGCCGCGCTGAGCGGGATGATCGACATGTCCGTGCGATGATCCCAACCGACCGTCAGGGGCACTCCATCCATGAGAACGGCGATCTGCCGGTCTTCCGATCCACGCAGCGCAGGCTGCATCTCGCCCCGGCTGTTCTGGCGAATCTGGATCAGGGGCATCGCCCTCAGCACCTGTTCCAGAGAGGGTGAAGGGAGGGTCCCCAGAGAATCCAGGTCCACCACGACCGTGCTGGAACCTCCAACCGTGAGCGCCGGTCGGGCCACGCTCACCGTGATCCCGCCGAGCACCCGGGCCGAATCCGGTGCAATCGAGTCCGGGTTCTGGGCCAGACCGTCTGCCGGCAGGAACGCCACGGCGCCAGCCAGCAGCAAAGCGATGTGCAAGGACGAGCGGCCAGACATGGACGACGTGAAAGCCACGGAGTCAGGGAAGAAGGTCCGCGAAGACGCCCTCGTTCTAGCAGAACGCGGAACGATTGTTCCCGTCCTGGCGGCGCCGTCCGAAGCGACACCTCTGAGGCACCGTACGACGCTCGAATGTTGAGCCGGCGGGCCGACGCATCGATGCGACCGACGACGTTGCACAGTGCGGAATACTCGCTGTACCATGGGGCACTTCATCAGCTCCCGGAGGTTCCATGCAGAGTCGTCGTTCATTCCTTGGTACGGTCTCGCTGCCCGCGGCGGCTGCCGCTGCAGGCATGTCGTTTCGCCCCACGGAGTTGAGGGCCGAGGCGATCGACATCGCGATGAACCTCGCGTCACATCCCGGCGGTCCGATGGACGTCGTCGACGACGAGAACTTCTGGCGGGAAGTCCAGGGCGCGTTCACGGTCGACCGCACCCTGATGAACCTCAACAATGGTGGGGTATCGCCGGCTCCGAAGCTGGTCCAGGACGCGATGAAGCGACACCAGGACTATTCGAATCTGGCACCGACGTACACGATGTGGCAGATCCTCGAGCCACAGCGCGAGGGTACCCGTCAGCGCATGGCCCGCCAATGGGGCGTGGATCCGGAAGAGGTCGCATTTACGCGTAACGCCTCTGAAAGTCTGCAGATCCTGCAATTCGGGTACGACCTGCAGCCCGGCGACGAAGTCCTGACCACAACCCAGGACTACGGGCGCATGATCACGACGTTCAAGCAGCGGGAGCGTCGCGAAGGCATCGTCATGAAACAGATCCAGATCCCGGTACCTGCCGAGGATCCGGCGGAGATCGTCCGTCTGTTCGAAGAAGGGATCACGGAGCGGACGAAGTTGATCCTGTGCTGCCACATGATCAATCTGACCGGGCAAATACTTCCCGTGACGGAACTTACAGCGATGGCTCGACGTCATGGGATCCCGCTCATCATCGATGGTGCGCACTCGTTCGCTCACTTCGATTTCGACATGGGCGAGCTCGACGTCGACAACTACACGACGAGCCTGCACAAATGGCTGTTCGCACCGCATGGAACAGGACTTCTGTACGTCCGCAGGGACCAGATCGCCGATGTGTGGCCACTGATGGCGGCCCCCGAGACGCAGGACCACGACATCCGGAAGTTCGAGGCGATCGGAACGCACCCCGAGGCGCCGTATCTCTGTATCGGTGAGGCACTTACCTTCCATCAGGGGCTCGGCCCCGCACGGAAGGCCGCGCGCATGACGTACCTTCGTGACTACTGGGCGAATCCGCTCCTCGAGCACGACAACGTGCGCCTGCATACGAGTCAGAAGCCTGGATTCGCGTGTGGGATCGCCAACGTCGAGGTGGTTGGCGTCGAGCCGAATGCGCTTCGTGATTACTTGTGGGACGCTCATCGGATCATCGTGGTCAGCATCAACCACGAGGAATTCCAGGGGCTCCGCATCAGCCCGAGCGTCTACACGACGCCTTCGGAGCTCGACCGCTTCGTCGAGATCATGAGTGACGTCGCCAGGAATGGGATTCCTGCGTGACGCCATCCCGCTGTGCGACAATATCGGCAGTCCTGACCCTCCTGGCGGCCCCCGCGGCTGCTCAGGAGCCGCTTTCGGTGCACGATGTCATGTCGTTCTCCTTCGCGTCAGGGCTGATCGCCGCCCCGAGCGGCGACCGGATCGCGTGGATCGAGAACCGGGAAGGCGAGCGGAACATCTGGGTGGCGGAGGGCCCTGACTGGCTCGGGCGCCGTCTCACGACGTATGCCGGCGACAATGGGCAGGAACTCAGCGGCCTCACGTTCTCGCCAGACGGCGAACGGGTCTTCTGGGTGCGCGGAGGTGCTCCGAACCGCCAGGGTGAGGTCCCGGATCCGCTCTACACACCCGACGAAGAGGGTCAGGCTGTCTGGGCGTCAAGCTTTACGGGAAGCGAGCCATCTCAAGTTGTTGATGTGGGTAGCTTTACAGTTTCACCTAACGGCGATCACATCGCCTACGGACGGGGCCGTGACCTCTTTCTTCTCGCGCTGGCGGACGGAGCCGAACCCGAGCGCGTCGCGAGGATCCGGGGTGGCGCGGGGAGCCTGACCTGGTCACCCGACGGTGTGAAGCTCGCCTTCGTCAGCGGCCGGGGGGACCATGCCTTCATCGGGGTGCTGGACCTCGAGGATCATCGGATCACCTACATGGATCCGAGCGTAGCGAGCGATGGTTCGCCCGCGTGGAGCCCGGACGGCCGACAGATCGCCTTCATCCGGATTCCGAACGAGCGTGTGGTCCACATGTTCGCGCCTCGTCGCGAAGCCCTTCCCTTCTCCATCCGTGTCGCAGACGTGGAGTCGGGAGAAGGACGCGAGGTCTGGAAGGCGCGCGAGGGGGCGGGCAGCGCCTTCAGCGGGGTCAACGCCGCGCGCCAGCTCTGGTGGGCCGCGGACGACCGTCTGGTCTTCCCGTGGGAGGGGGACGGGTGGAAGCACCTCTACAGCGTGCCCGCCGGGGGTGGCGAGGCGATCTCGCTCACGCCGGGCACCTTCGAGGTGCAGTTCGCCGCGCTTGCACCGGACCGCGAGTCCGTCATCTACGACTCCAATCAGGACGATATCGACCGCAAACACGTGTGGCGCGTCGACGTGACCGGCGGTCGCCCGGAGCTTCTGACACCCGGCTCGGGCGTCGAGTGGGGCGCGGTCGTCACCGCGGCCGGTACCGTGGCCTTCCAGGCCGCTTCGGGGTCGGAACCCGCCCATACGGTGGTTCTGCGTAATGGAGACCGGCATCGGGTCAGCCCCGACCGCCCGGCCTCCTTCCCGGCCGCCCGCATGGTCGAACCCGAGCAGGTCGTCTTCAGCGCCTCCGACGGCATGCAGATCCATGGACAGCTCTTCCTGCCCCCGAATGCCCGAGCCGGCGAACGCCACCCCGGTGTGCTCTTCTTCCACGGAGGATCACGCCGGCAGATGCTGCTCGGCTTCCACCATCGGGGGTACTATCACAACACGTACGCCATGAACCAGATGCTGGCGAATGACGGGTACGTGGTGCTGTCGGTGAACTACCGGAGCGGGATCGGATATGGCATGGAGTTCCGGGAGGCGGAGAACTACGGCGCGACCGGTGCGAGCGAGTTCAACGACGTGATGGGCGCAGGGCTGTATCTGCAGTCGCGGCCCGACGTCGACCCGGACCGGATCGGTCTGTGGGGCGGTTCGTATGGCGGCTATCTGACCGCACTCGGGCTGGCCCGTGCGTCGAACCTCTTCGCCGCCGGGGTCGACATCCACGGTGTTCACGACTGGAACGTGGTGATGAACGGATTCCGCCCCTCGTACGAGCCGGAAGACTATCCGGAGTTCAGCCAGCTCGCCTACGATTCCTCGCCCATGGCGTTCATGGACGGGTGGACGTCCCCTGTCCTGCTGATCCACGGCGACGACGACCGGAACGTTCCGTTTTCGGAAACCGTGGACGTCGCAGAGGCCCTGGACCGCCGGGGGGTGGAGTACGAGCAACTCATCTTCCCGGATGAGGTGCACGGCTTCCTGCTCCATCGGAACTGGGTCGCCGCGTTCGAGGCAACGCTCTCGTTCTTCGACAGAAAGCTCAAGCAACGCCCGATGTCCTGAGGAGTCGACCGATGCTCACCTCGTTCGCTCTGGCCAGCCTGTTGTGGATCTCCACATTCGCATCCGATGTCGCGTGCGTGCCCGTGGACCCGACACCGGTGCCCGTCGATGAGGAACTCCGGAAAATCTACGCGTCGGGGCGCTCCTACACGGACTTCCTGGAGGCTGCCACACGAAGAGTCGAGCTCTGGCACGAAAATACGGAGCGCTCGGCAGAGATCGACCCGGCGCTGGTCGCCCGAGCCCGGGCCGTAGGCGGGAATTGGAAGTTTCTCGCAGTCGCCATCGACTCGTGTTCGGACTCGGTCAGCACGATTCCGTACCTGGCCCGGCTGGTCGCCATGGTCGATGGCCTGGACATGCGGGTGGTGGATCCGAACACCGGTCGGGGGATCATGGAGTCCCACCCGACCCGGGACGGGCGAGCGTCGACCCCGACGGTGCTCCTCCTGGACGGTGCCTTCGAGGAGGTAGGCTGCTTCATCGAGCGTCCTCCCGAGCTGAAGGCATGGATTCTCGAGGAAGGCTTCTCGAGCAATGAGGTCTATCCTCGGAAGATGGCGTGGTACGAGGAGGATGCCGGCCATCACACGGTCGAAGCATTCGTCGGAATGCTGGAAGCTGCCGCAGCCGGGGGTGACTCGGTCTGCCGCTGAGCGCGGAATCGGCGCGGACGCTCCTGAGGAACGCTCCTCGCCGTCGCGCACCCCTCTCATGAGGGGTAGCCCGGGGATCCCCCAGGAACCACAGCCTCCAACCGGGGGTTCGTAAGCGGTCTGCATCGCGTACCTTGGACCGATGCTTCCATCACGCTGCCCCCGCGCCCCGCGGAGACCGTCATGATCATTCGACGCCAGCCCGAAATCCCCTCCTCCGAGATCACGCCCGAGGGCGTGTACCTCAACCGCCGCACCTTCGTGAAGAAGGCGGCCGCGGCCGGCGTGATCGGCTCGGCTCTGGGGCCTGCAGCCCTCGCAGGGCAGTCGCCGCGTCAGGAGTTCCACCCGCGCTTCGAGACGCTGCAGTCCGAGCTGGACGAACATCTCAACACGTACGAAGAGATCACGACGTACAACAACTTCTACGAGTTCGGCACGCGGAAGTCAGACCCCGCCGAGAACTCGGATGCCTTCCGCCCGCGCCCGTGGAAGGTCGAGATCGGGGGCCTGGTCGACAGGCCGGGCGAGTACGAGCTGGACGATCTGCTCTCCGGCATCACCATGGAGGACCGGGTGTATCGCCTCCGCTGCGTCGAGGCGTGGTCGATGGTGATTCCGTGGTACGGCTTCCCGATGTCGGCTCTGATCAACAAGGTGCAGCCGCAGCCGAGCGCGAAGTACATCGAGATGAAGACGATCGTGCGCCCGGAGGAAATGCCCGGCCAACGCTTCCCGATCCTCGATTGGCCCTACATCGAAGGGCTGCGGATGGACGAGGCCATGCATCCGCTCACGATCCTGGCGACGGGTGTCTACGGGGTGGACCTCCCCAACCAGAACGGCGCTCCGCTCCGGCTCGTCGTGCCGTGGAAATACGGGTTCAAGGGCGTGAAGTCGATCCAGAGCATCCGTTTCGTCGAAGAGATGCCGCTCAACACGTGGCAGGTGCAGAACTCCAACGAGTACGGCTTCTTCGCCAACGTGAACCCGAACGTGAGCCACCCGCGCTGGAGTCAGGCGCGCGAAACGCGTTTGCCCGGGTTCCGGAAAGATTTCGAGACGATGATGTTCAACGGCTATACGGATCAGGTTCAGCATCTGTACGCCGGCATGGACCTCGCGCGCTGGAAGTAGCACGCTTCCGGACCGCACCACCGTCGGTCGACCCTCTGTGAATCAGAAGCGAGCGGTGCTCTCGCTGAAGGTTGCACTCTGGGTGTGCGCGCTCGCGCCGGGCGCCTACCTGGTGAGCGGCTTCTTCACCGGCTCGCTCGGGGTGAACCCGGTCGAGAAGTTGACGCTGTGGACCGGGATGACCGCACTCATCCTGCTCACGGTCTCTCTCGCCGTGACCCCCGTCCGCAGGCTCACGGGGTGGAACCCCGTGATCAGGCTGCGGCGACCCCTGGGTCTGTTCGCGTTCTTCTACGCGAGCGCGCACTTCGTCATCTGGTTCGCCTTCTACAACGTCCTCGACTTCGGGTACATGTGGGACGACATCATGGAGCGCCGCTTCGTCACCGCGGGGATGGCAGCGTTCATCGTCATGGTTCCGCTGGCGGCGACGTCGACGCAGTGGGCGATCCGCAAGCTGAAGAAGCGATGGGGGATCCTGCACCGCGGTGCCTACGTGGCCGGTATCCTAGGTGTGGTTCACTACTTCTGGCTCGTGAAGGCCGACACGCGACTGCCGTGGGTCTTTGCCCTGATACTGGCCGTCCTCCTCGCGTTCCGGCTCCCTGCCCTCCGGTCGAAGAGGGGCGGACGCCCGCGGGCATCGAAGTCGGACGCCGAGTCGGCAGCTCAGGCGAACTGAAGCCCTCTCCGCGAAGCACGAAGAGAAGGCGACCCCATGGGTGGCGCGGTTGGTCCCCGCCAGGTATCGATGATCCGCGTTTCCTCATGCGAGTCGGTCGATGAGACTCACCGTCGAAGAACACCCCGAAGCGATCAAGCGGTACGCGCATCTCAAGCCGGTGCGTGGCTTTCGGGCGCGCGCCTGTTACGCCGGGCTACCGGGTACCAGCCGCTCGTGCACGCGAAAAACGGGACACCGTGGCCCCCACGTCGCCCACGGCCGCTTTTCGCGCCTTCTGGCGGTGTGGGACTCGGGAGGAGCCTCGAGCGCCGGTTCCTCGTCCGGACGTCGGCGGACCGAGACCAGCCGGATTCGGGCACAAACCGGCGCCCACCGCCGTCGACTCGGGCAAAGGCGTCCGATGGGCCTCACGGACCAGGACGAACCGAGTCTCGCGGGTCGTGCGCTTCGCGGCGTGATGCGCTTCCTCAAGTCCCCGGACGAGGTCGCCTTCGTCTTTCTCTTCGTGCTGTTCGTCTACTGGGGTGTCCAGTGGATGATCATGATTTTCAGCTGAATCGGGACCCGCAGGCGCAGGCCGCGCGGACGATCAATGGCTCAGCGCATAGAGGATGATGTTGATCCCGAGCGCGTAGGCATCCGGCGAGAACTGGTAGAAGAACTCGTCGTCCTCCCCCTCGCGCTCCCATCCGTCCGCGATATCCGTGTTGTGGGTCATCAAAACGAGTGGATTCCCGGCATCGTCGAAGATCGCCCGCAGGTGAGGAGTCGCGCTGTCCGAGCCCTGCTCCGACGTGCCGTACCGTCCGCGCCCGTTGCGGCGCCACCACTGAATCGAGGGCACCTGGGGGATCTCCGGAACCACGTAGAGTGCCTGCATGATCGTGTGGCTCGGATCGAGATCGATGATCGGAAACTCCGGCAGTACCCGTCCGATCTGGCGTGACCAGTTCTCCCACGCCCAACTGCCCCAGAAGTCGTCCACGTAGAGGACGCCGCCCTTCAGGAGATACTCTCGAAGACGGGCGACTTCGGCGTCACTGAATCCGACGGTCCCGACGTCGGACATGAAGAGGAATGGACATTCGAAGAGTTCGTCCTGAGATGCCCGGACGACGGCGAAGCCCGGCTGTCCATCGGACCACACTGCCGGGCTCGCGGCCGTGAGCTCATCGAACCGTTCGAGAAAATTCCAGTCCGAGCCGGGATAATCGGTGTTCCAGCCGTGCCCCATGGGTTCGCGCCGGATGCTCTGGTAGAGAAGCCGGCAAAAGGTGAATCGGCGGTCGATCACGCCATTCTCGGCCGTCGGGAGCCCTTCCCGGTCAGGGTTCGGCTGCCACCCGCCCCCTCCCCAGAAGCGCTGAGGTCTTTGCTGAAAGGCCGCCAGCGCCAGG
>CALHIO010000241.1 GCA_938030915.1 uncultured Gemmatimonadota bacterium | reverse complement strand
AGACAAGGACATACTGAACCAGACAGATGACGGTCTGGTGCGGGAGCGGTATGCCACCCGGAGTGGAAACTTCCACCATCCTCGGGCTCGAGGGTCTCGGCCTTCCCGTCGAACACGAGGCGGACTGCGCGGGCGGGTCAGAGCAGGGCTACGGGGTCCCGGTCGAGTGCGAGTCGGACATCCCCCGGCGGGAGACGGAATCGTTCGGCGATCGCTCGCGCTACGGTGCCGAGGGCCCGAGGTGAGTCCGAGCGAAGCAGGAAGTGCCACCTCCACCGGCCGTGCAACTTCTCGATCGGTGACGGGGCGGGACCCACGAGCTCGACGTGGCCAGGCACCCCGTCGCGAGCCCGTCGCACCAGGCCGTGGCGGACCCACCCCGCCGCGAGTTCCGCCGCTCGTGTTACGAGTCGCTGGTCGGGACTGCTGAGCACGACGTTGATCATGCGGACGTGCGGGGGATACACGGGGCGCTCCCGCTCCGCGAGCTCACGAGCCGCAAACGACTCGAAGTCGTGTGTGACGGCAGCCCGGACAGCATAGTGGTCGGGAAGCGATGTCTGGATCACGACCTCGCCCCCCAGCGCACTACGACCCGCTCGGCCCGCGACCTGACTGAGTAGCTGGAACGTGCGCTCACTGGCTCGGAAATCCGGGAGATGCATTCCCGTATCCGCGTTCACGACCCCCACGAGCGTCACTCGGGGAAAATCGAGCCCCTTCGCGATCATCTGGGTGCCGAGCAGGATATCGATTTCGCCGCTCCCGACGCGATCCAGGATTCGCTGGTGCGCCCACTTTCCCGATGTGGTGTCGACATCCATCCGCGCGAGCCGAGCATCCGGGAACGTTTCCGCCGTGACCTGCTCGACCTGCTCCGTACCCAGCCCCCGAAAGGACAGATCCGTGGATCCGCATCGAACGCAGCGTGACGGCGCGGGCGCCTCGAACCGGCAGTGGTGGCAGACGATGCGCTGGGTCACACGGTGGTACGTGAGTGAGATCGAGCAGTTCTCACACTGCTCCACCTCCCCGCACTCCCGACACTGCACGAACGATGAATACCCACGCCGGTTGAGCAGAAGAATGACTTGCTCGGATCGCGCGAGTCGACCGTCGATCGCCTCGATGAGATCCGCCGTGAGCACGCCGGCTCCTCGACGCCCTCCCGACGGGGCCGCGCCCTCCCGCTTCTTCGGTTCCCCGCCCTTCTTTCGCTCGGCCCGAAGATCGATCACGCGGACGTCGGGCAGGCGCCCACCGCCTGCTCGCTCCGGCAATAGAAGGCGTCGGAACTTACCGGATACCGCGTTGTGCCAGCTCTCCAGCGAGGGGGTCGCACTCCCGAGCACGCACACGGCACCGTGAGCACGCGCACGGACGACAGCGAGGTCCCGGGCATGGTAACGGGGTGCCTCCGACTGCTTGTAGCTGCCGTCGTGTTCCTCGTCGACCACCACGACCCCGATGTTCTGGAGCGGCGCAAAGAGGGCGGACCGGGCACCCACGGCGATTCTCCGCTCTCCACGACGCAACAGGCGCCACGCGTCGTAGCGTTCGCCCGCCGACAGACCCGAATGAAGCACCGCGACCTCGTCTCCGAAGTGGGCGCGAAATCGAGAGACGGTCTGGGGGGTCAGCGAGATCTCGGGGACGAGAACGATCGCCGAACGTCCACGAGCGAGCGCCTCCCGAAGAAGCTCGATATATACCAGCGTCTTGCCGGACCCCGTGATGCCCTGGAGGAGGAAGGGCTCGGGCCGAGGTTCGTCGAGCGCCGAGACGAGTGCATCGAGTGCGTCCTTTTGGGCCGATGTAGGAGTCAGTCGGGGCGCCGCCTCACGCGGCGCACCGGAGAACGGATCTCGCATCTCCTCTTCGTCGATGACCTCGACGAGCCCCTTCGACTCCAGGCCGGACACAACACCGCGGCTGAAGCCCTCCTCGCCCGTAAGACGAGAGAGTTCGACCGAGTTGCCAGCTGCCTCGATGAAGGCGTACGCCTCTCGCTGGCGGGCTGCACGACCGAACGCCTCGTCTCGTTCGAGGAGGTTCTCCAGGTGTCTCGCGATCCGCACGACTCGACGCGTCTTCACGGATGGCGTCGGGGGTGGAACGGTTTCGTGCGTGATCAGTCCGGCCGCGATCAGGGCCCGGACCTCGGGCCAGATCGAGCCCATTCCCAGGGCCTTTCGCGCAGCCTTCACCCGCTGGGGCCCGCTTCGCTCCGACAGCCAGGAGAGGAGGCGGTCTTCTCGGGTGCGCAGGCCGGCACCGTCTGCCCCGGTGACCGAGAGGTAGTCACGCGAGACATCGGAAAGCACGGCCGGCATGGCCGACCGGATTGCGATGCCCAGCGGCGCCACATAGTAGGACGACATCCACCCGCACAACTCGAGCAGGTCTGCCGGCACGGATGGCTCGTCCTCGAGCACCCCGAGAATCGCCTTGACCTTGTCGACCTCTGGATCAGGAGCGTTCGTGGTGATCCACCCAATCCGCTCCTCGCGGCGGAACGGGACCAGCACGCGCGTACCGGGCGCGGGGGCCTCGCCGTCGACCTCATAGGTGAAGGTCCGGTGGATCGGAAGCGGAAGCGCGACGTCGACGCGCGATCGCCCCCGGGTCAATCGTCGAGGAGCGTAAAGATCTCGGTCTGATAGCCGTCGGGCGTGATCTCGGGTCCAGACGCCCCCCAGTACACGTTCACCTCGCTGCGAATCCCGATGTCATCCGTGACGTAGATCCCCGGCTCGACCGAAAACGCTACGCCCGGCAGGAGTTTCCGTTCGTCGCGACTCTCGAGATTGTCCAGATTCGGGCCGCTGCCGTGCAAGTCGATATCGATCGAGTGTCCCGTGCGGTGCACGAAATGTTCGCCGTACCCACGATCCGTGATCACACCGCGGGCCACGTCGTCGACCTCCAGCCCCATGACGTCCTCCCCTGCCTCGAAGCGGGTGCGAAGAAAGTCGAGCGCTGCGTCTCGCGCATCTCGCACGGCCTCCCAGACCTCCTGCGTCCGGGCATCGACCTCCGACGCCATGATGCCCATCCACGTCTGATCCGCCGCGACGGATCCGGCGAAAGCACCCCACAGATCGATGAGCAGCAGGTCGCCGCGGTTGATCGTCTCGCCGTCCCCGATAGGCGCGTAGTGGGAGTCCGACGCACGGGGCCCGATGGCCACGATGCATGACACCTGGTCCACCAGTCCGTGGGACTGCAGTTCGTCCACGATCCAGGCGGAGAGTGCGCCCTCATTCGTAGGCGTTCCCGATCGAATCGCGTCGGCCGCTCGCTCGAAGGCAGCCCGGGCCGTGTCCTTGACGATCACGGCTGCCCGTCGGTGATCGTCGAGCTGCTGGGGCGACAGCACCGAGTGGAACGCCGACACCAGGTCACCGGACGACGCGATCTCCACGCCGTGCTCCAGCAGGAGCCCCGCGATACCTGCGGGCACGTAGTCGAGCGTGGGCACCGCCGCCCCGGGTGAGACCTCCATCGCGAGTCGAGTGTAGCGGCCGACCAGATCGCCGAGCTTCTCCTCCATGTCTCGCCAGCCCGAGTAGCTCACGCGCCCGAAAGGCCAGTCTCGCCACGACGAGGCTTCGATCGCATGGATCATCGCCACCGGCTCACCCTCGGCAGGGATCAGGACGAACGCCCGCCGGGTCGTCTTGCCGAGGCCGAGCAGGGCGACCGGAACCGGGTTGATATGGTGGAACTCGTACAGCAGCCATCCGTCGAGCTCCTGCTCGCGGAGGGCAGCCTGAACGCGTTCGATGCCGTCTCGGGTACACAGGAGTGCGGTGCTCACATCGTCTACTCTTCTCCGCGGGTCGGCACGTCTCCGAAGAGGGGCAGCCCGGCAGTCTCGGGTTGGTCGTCGTCCTTCTCTCGTTCGTCGGGATCGATCCCGGGTGAAGCCGTGCCGTCGGCGACCACCGGACCCGCTGGGTTCTCTGTGGCCAGCGGCTCGTCGTCTCGTTGCCCCGGTCGTTCCGCTTCCGAGTCGGTGACGTGGGCAGCAGGTGGATCCCCGCCCCCCTTCCGACCACGCAGAAGATCGAGGCCGAGGATGCGTTCGTTGGTGAGCAGCTTGTGGACCTCGCTCTCACGGGACAGCGCAGTACCTACACCGCGAAGTCCCCAGCGCTGCCACGCTCGGCGCAGAATCGCCAGGCGCTCGAGCAGCGTGAAGATCTCCGCGAAGTCCGCGAACGGCTTCACGGCTTTGGACCTGAACGCCGTTTCCTCGTCCGACCAGTCCTCCACGTGCACGTCTTCTACCCCGGCTTCCCGGAGGATCCGCCTCCACTCGACGACCATCATGGGGCGAGCTCCCAGATGATCGGAAAGCACGGCTCGTCGAGCCTCGTCCACGGGAGCTTTCCATACGAGTTGCACGAGGACGATAAAGCCTCCCGGCTTCGTGACTCGGACGAGCTCCCGGACGGCTTCCTCGGGCTCGCAATGATTCGCGAGCGCGATCTCCCCGATGGCGATATCGAAGACATCGTCACGATATGGAAGACGATCCGAGCGGCCCGACTGGAACTGGAGACGGTCTCCGGCCCCGACTTCGCGACTCCACGATTCGGCCTCCTCCACCATCGACGGATCGATCTCGACACCGGACCCGGTCACACCGAACTCGGTCACGAAGTACTCGAGAGGCACACCCTTGCCCGACGCGACATCGAGGACCTCGAGGCCGGGCCGCATCTCCGTCAGGAGCGCGATCTGGCGGTATAACTCTTCGCCGCCCGGCGGAAAGAGCCTCCGCGAGCTGAGTCTGACCAGATCCAGCATGGAGGGCACGGCCGGAGCGTACGGGGCGGCTCCCGTCTCGGTCGGATGCATGGGCAAGAAAGGTACGGGCCGAGATCCCGTGGGCAACGCGCCTTTCAGCGCTCGGGGCGGTCGAGACCGGCGAGCGCACGGATGACACCAACGGTTCCCATCCCGAGCCGCTTCGGATCGTACCCGCCCTCCAGCATCGCGACGACCCGTCCATCGCATCGCGCCGCCGGGCCCTCCATCACACGGCGCGTCATCCAGTGCAGATCGTCGGGTTCGAGCAGGAAGCCCCCGAGTGGGTCACCCGCCATGCAATCGAACCCCGCCGAAACCAGTACGAAATCGGCGTCGAACCGCTCGCTTACCGACGACAGGGTCTCCTCGAAGATGTCTCGATACGCGGCTGCACTCGTGCCGGCCGGGAGGGGCACGTTGAGCGTCGCGCCGGTACCTCCTCCGGATCCAGTCTCCAGCGCGGCCCCTGTCCCCGGGTAGTGGGGTGCCTGATGCAGCGAGACGAAGAACACGCTCCCGTCGTCGTAAAAGGCATCCTGCGTGCCATTTCCGTGGTGCACGTCCCAGTCGATGATCAGGACGCGGTCGGCTCGGCCGCTGGCCTGCAGCCAACGCGCGGCGACCGCGATGTTGTTGAAGAGGCAAAAGCCCATCGCGCGGTCCGGGGTCGCGTGGTGTCCGGGAGGCCGAGTCGCGACGAACGCGTTCGCGATCACCCCGTCCGCGACCGCCTTCACGGCCTCGATCGACGTACCGGCACTCCCCAGCGCCGCCTCCCACGACGCGGATGACACCTTCGTATCGGGATCGATCGACTCGACCCGCCCCGACGCTTCGGCTCTCTCGCAGACGGATCGAACGCGATCGATGTGGGTCGCAGAGTGAACGCGCTCGAGGTCTTCTCGCGATGCATCACCGAACGGCATCTGCTCGACATGACCGTGCAATGTCAGAAGATCCTTTCCCACGGTCGACGCCAGGGCTCGGAGGCGACCCTGATGCTCCGGGTGACCCCACCCTGTGTCGTGCAGCGGCGACGCCGTGTGAAGGTAGAAGCCGGTCATGGAACTCATGGCACCTGGTCCGTTCGAAATCACGCGGCCCGCCTCACCGGGCTCACCGCACTACCGTCAGACCGAGGCGCCCGCTGCCTGGACCGACTCGATACGCTCCTGAAGCGAGCGGACCTCACGCTGAGCCGCGCGCAATGCGATCAGTGCATCGACCGCGGCCGACGTCGCGGACATCGTGGTCAGGTACGGCACACCGTACGTGATCGCAGCCCGTCGCATGGCATAGTCGTCGTACTGGGACTGCTTACCAAGCGGTGTGTTGATCAGCAGCGCGATGTCGCCGGTCACGATGTGGTCGACGATGTTGGGGCGACCTTCGTTCACCTTGTACACCATCTCGGCCGGGACGCCGAGGCGCGTCAGATACTCGTGCATGCCACGGGTCGCCATCAGCTCGAAGCCAAGGTCGCGCAGGCGCCGAAGCATCGGGGTGACGGTCTCGCGATCCCGTTCGTTGACGGTCACGATGACCCGACCGGACTCTGGCAGAACGTTCCCCGCCGAGACCTGAGCCTTCGCGAACGCCATGCCGTACGAGTCATCGAAGCCCATGACCTCACCGGTGGAGCGCATCTCCGGGCCGAGAAGAACATCGACATCGAAGCGGTTGAACGGGAATGCCGCTTCCTTGACCGCCACCCCCGGAACCGGAGGTTCTTCCGGAACGGAAAGATCGGCGAGCCGCTCGCCCACCATCACTCGGGCGGCGAGGCGCGCCAGCGGAACACCCGTCGCTTTGCTGACGAACGGGATCGTGCGGGACGCCCGGGGATTCACCTCCAGGACATAGACGATCCCGTCGCGGATCGCGTACTGGACGTTCATCAGCCCGACTACGCCGAGCTCCAGCGCGAACTTGCGTGTCAGATCCCGGATCTCATCGAGGGCATCGCCGGACAGGAGGTAGGGCGGCAGTACACACGCCGAGTCTCCCGAGTGCACGCCCGCGTCCTCGATATGCTGCATGATGCCACCGATGACGACGTCAGTTCCGTCACTCAAACAGTCGACATCCGCCTCGAAGGCGTCTTCGAGGAAGGAATCGATGAGCACCGGGTGGTCCGGCGAGGCCTTCACCGCTTCTTCGAAATACTTCTGGAGCGAGGGCTCGTCGTAGATGATCCGCATGGCCCGGCCCCCGAGGACGTAGCTGGGACGCACGAGCACCGGGAACCCGATCTCCCGTGCCACGGCGAGGGCCTCCTCCTCGGACGTGGCGATCCCGTTGTCCGGGGTGCGGGCCCCAATCGCACGGCAGACCTCGTCGAAGCGATCGCGATCCTCGGCCCGATCGATCGCGTCGACAGAGGTTCCCAGCACAGGAGCTCCGAACGCCTCGATACCTTCCGCCAGCTTCAGCGGCGTCTGACCGCCGAGCTGGACGATCACACCCTTCGGCTTTTCGAGATACAGGATCTCGAGCACGTCTTCGAGCGTCAGCGGCTCGAAGTACAGCTTGTCACTCACGTCGAAGTCGGTGGAGACCGTCTCGGGGTTCGAGTTGACCATGATCGTCTCGAAGCCCGCTTCTCGAAGTGCGAGCACCGCCTGCACGCAGCAGTAGTCGAACTCGATCCCCTGACCGATCCGGTTCGGACCGCTACCCAGAATCACGACCTTGTCTCGATCGGACCGCTCCGACTCGGACTCGGTTTCGTACGACGAGTAGAAGTACGGCGTCTGCGCCGGAAACTCACCCGCGCACGTGTCGACCACGTTGTACGTCGGATGGATGTCCCACCCCCACCGGCGCTCCCGGACAGCCTCTTCATCCTCGCCGCGCAGTTCCGCGAGCTGGGCGTCGCTGAAGCCTTCACGCTTCATCGCACGAGTCAGCTCGGGCGTAACCTCATCCGCCCCGGCGTAGCGTTGTTCCCACTCGATGATCTGGAGGAACTGATCGAGGAACCAGCGATCGATCTTCGTCGCCTCGAAGACGTCGTCAATCGTCAGACCGGCTTCGAGGGCGCGCTTGATCTGGAAGGGCCGATGCGCCGTCGGCCGGCGCAGAGCGGATAGAAGCGCCGTCAGGTCCTCTTCGTGGAGGCCGTCGTCCTTCAGCTCGTCCCCGACCACCCAGCCGATCCGGCCAGTTTCGAGGCCCCGGAACCCCTTTTGCCAGGCGCTACGGAACGTCCGCCCGATCGCCATCACCTCGCCGACGGACTTCATCTGCACGCCGAGCGTGTCGTCGACCTCGGAAAACTTCTCGAAGGCGAACCGGGGAATCTTCACGACCGTGTAGTCGAGCACCGGCTCGAAGGACGCCGGGGTCGTCTTCGTAATGTCGTTGGGAAGCTCGTGCAGGTGATATCCGACCGCGAGCTTCGCCCCGACCCTCGCGATCGGGAATCCAGTCGCTTTCGAAGCCAAAGCCGATGAGCGAGAGACCCGAGGGTTCATCTCGATGACGACCATCTCGCCATCATCGGGGTTCACCGCGAACTGGACATTGCACCCACCGGCCTCTACGCCGATCTCGCGGATGATCGCGATCGACGCATCCCGCATCTCCTGGTATTCGACGTCGGACAGCGTTTGTGCCGGCGCGACGGTGATCGAATCACCCGTGTGCACGCCCATCGGATCGATATTCTCGATCGCGCAGATGATGATGACGTTGTCCATCCCGTCCCGGACGACCTCGAGTTCGTACTCCTTCCAGCCGAGGATCGACCGATCGATCAGGACCTCGGTGATCGGCGAGGCATCGAGTCCTTTGCGTACCTGAACCTCGAACTCCTCACGGTTATAGGCGATACCGCCTCCGGTACCTCCGAGCGTGTAGGACGGACGAACAATCGCCGGATACTCGGTACTCTCGACGATCTCGAGCGCCTCCTCCAGCGTCTTGGCGAAGCCTCCGGTCGGGACCTTGAGGCCAATACGGGCCATCGCCTCGGCAAATTGCTCACGGTCCTCGGCCATCTCGATCGAGCGCTCGTTCGCACCGATCAGCTCGACCCCGTGCTTCTCCAGAACGCCGGCACGATGCAGGTCCATGGCGACGTTGAGCGCCGTCTGACCTCCCATCGTCGGGAGGAGCGCATCCGGCTTCTCCTTCTCGATGACCTTCTCGACCCACTCCGCGGTGATCGGCTCGATGTACGTCCGATCCGCAATGTCCGGATCGGTCATGATCGTGGCAGGATTCGAGTTCACCAGAACGACGCGGTAGCCCTCTTCCTTCAGAGCGCGCACCGCCTGAGTACCGGAATAGTCGAACTCGCAGGCCTGGCCGATGACGATCGGACCAGAACCAAGAATGAGAATCGTCTCTAGATCGTCGCGTCGGGGCACGAGCGTCCCTGGGGCCGAGGCCGCGCTACCGCGGAAATCCTACGCGTCACTGCTCTTCCCGGACTCCTTTCGGACGGCGGTGAGCAGCACAGTGGCGAAGCCACCCCAAACGAACCCCATCACCACGATCATCGTGATCCAGGTACTGGTCGTCATGGGCGTTCCTCCGCCCGGCGGCGGCCGGATGGTCGATTGCTTGAGCGTTCGGCAGGCCGCGCGCCGCTCCGGCGGGAGGAGCGAAAACCGGCCCGTGTAAGGTGGCGGAAGGGGGGTGGGTGGGCAAGCGGATCGAGCACCCGTCTGAGGCGGGCGATGCCGACCCTCGCACGCGACCTCGGAGCGCGCTCCGTGAGGGTCGCTCAGCGCACGATTCGAACCACGGCGGCGGAGGGTGTAGTCAGACGGTTGTCCGCCCGAGTTGCCTGCAGGACGGTAATAGCCGGACTCTCGATGGCGACGTCCTCGACCACGATCCCGAAGCGCAGCTCCCCGCTCCCCGGCGTGATCACCAAGACCCGGTGCCGTCCCGGTCGGACCGAATCCACGGCCGCGTACACGCGGGCGTCACCCCGCGCCTCGAATCCAAGGATACCCGGACCGTCCACCTGAAGGAGAACGCCCCCGAGGGCCTCACCCGTTACGGTGGTCTCGAACGCACCGGGCCCACTCGGTCCGGAGTCGCACGCGGCCACGGTCAACGTAGCGAGAAGCACCCACCGAACCCCGAACCACCTCGACCCGGGCCTCACCGCGGAGCCTCTCCACCTCGAGCAAGCTCTCCGACCACGATCGTACGACGCGCGATGGCGTCCGGCGCCACGCTGAGCGGCAGAGACGAGTCGGCCAGAGCCCAGGCGCGGAAGTCCCCCAAGTCATACGGCCCGGTGTTGTTGCCCTTCCGGTTCAGGTACGAGCGCTGAGCCTCGCTGAGGCGGGGACCCTCGAGAAGGAACGGCGAGGCAAGCTCGCCGATCGTGAAGCCCGGTCGCACGAAGTCCAACACGAGGTCGGCCTGCGCGGGAAGTCCCACCGCATCGGTGGCGGAGATCGTGACTGGAAATGAACCGTCCTGCAGCGATGCGCCCGTGAACCGGCCACTCGCGTCGAAGGCCACGCCATCGGGCAGGCTGCCGGCCACGAGAGACCACGTGACGGGTGCCGTACCGTTCTCCACCACCAGCTGCACATCCAGGACGGTCGCCGCCGGGAGTTGAATCGGCTGCCTCGCAATCGAATAGATCAGATCGAACTCGGCTCCGGCGCTCACGGGCCCCGTCATCGAAACCGTAGCCGGGTTGGGCTGACCTGAGAGGTCTCCCGTCCAGCGGAGGAAGCGGAATCCGGTCCTCGCCCGCGCCGAAAGCTCGACCATGGTCCCCGAGGCGAGCCAGAAATCGTCGTCCGCCGGGGTCGTCGTCATGTCCGCCGGGGCAACGCCGTTCACGCCACCGAAGAGAGCAACGTCCAGCAGATATTCGAGTGCACCGTACTCAGCCACGTAGCTGACGTCGACCAGGGGTGTCACGATGCTGCGGGTTCTACCCTCGGTCGGATCGTCCTGCCAGGAGAGGAACGGGTGACGCTCACCCGGGGCGACCACCTCACCTTCGACGGCCTCCACGGTGAGCGGCACGAACGGAGGGGACACAAAGGTCGTTGCGGGCGGGTCGAAGCCCTGACCATTAACGAGGAAGAGTCCTGAACTCCCCGTCGTGCCCTGCGCATTCAGCGACACGCTGGTGTGTCTCGTCAGGAGCCGAAAGCGAACATCGTCCCCGGCGGCCGTGATGTCGAACATCGTGAGCCCGGCGAAGCCACCACGGTAGGAGTTGGGTGTCGGCACCGACGCAGCATGGAACGTGGTGTTGCCCGACTGGCCGGGGAACGGATCTCCCCCGTCGCCACGGCCGCGCCCGCGTCCCAGGTCATCCCGACCGTCGGCTTGCCGCAGCCAGACGCCCAGATGGGGCTCCGCATTGACCCGATTCAGGGCCCAGCGCCTCTGCACCCAGTCTTCGTCGATCTGCCAGATCAGCAGGCCCTCCTCCCAGAGAGTCTGGTCGTACCCGACCGCCTGACGGTTCTCGATCAGGAAGTACTCACCCGATCCGTCGGTCGCATCTACCCGGTAGACCATGCCCTCCGACTCCACCGGACCAAGCTGGAGCGTGCCGTGGTCCGTACCGGGGGCCAGCGTGACCACATCCACCCAACCGAGCGCCGCCTTGCTCCATGCACCCAGGTGACAGGGCATTTCGGGGGTCGTATTTCCGCAGCCCCACGAGCCCGCACCCATCAGATCCCACGTGCCGACACCCGAGTGGGTTCCGTTGAAGTCCTCGGTGTCGTAGAGATCCGGGAGTCCGAACGCATGCCCCAGCTCGTGGGTGAACACGCCGATTCGAGCGAGCTCGGTGCCGGAGCACGCCACCGCCGGCTGGATGGTGTAGTCGTCGACCCGAATGAAGCCTCCGTTCGCGGATGGTGTGCTCGTCTCGAACGTGTTGAAGACCGCCGACGACAACGCCCACCGGTGCGACCAGATCCGGTCCTCCGAGCCGGTGCCGCCGCACTCGCCGCCACGGGTGGGGTGGATGACCGCCAGGACATCGACATACCCGTCGTCATCACCGGAATTGGGTACCCCATCCGGCCCGTCGTTGTCGTACGGAGCCCAGTCCAACTCCCTGTTGAGCACGAGCACGTCCCACACGAAATTGCCTGCGCCCCCTCCCCCGAGCCCCCCGCTGACGAGCCCGCTTTCGTCGACCGTGTAGCTGGTATCGGGCCGTGATGCAGTCACCCAGTCGACGAGCTCACCTCGGAGCGTGACACGCCCCCCGGAGACCTCGTGATAGAAGTCCGTGATCGTCCCGGCACCCTCGCCGAAGTAGGCATCCTGCACGGTACCGCGATCGTGCGGAGGCAATGGGTCGGAGTTGGCGTACAAACCGAGGAGCACAGGAACCGTGAACGTCCCCTGTACGGCATCCTGTCTCGGCCCCAGAGGCTGCGGCCCGCTTCGGAACGCCGCTTGATCGATGTCCCCGTCCGCGTCGCGCAACCGGCCGGTCCATCCCCGTCGGAATTCGAACGCCGTCCCACCCCCTGAGAGCGTCGAGCGACGGTACCCCTCCGGCACCGGTGTCCCATACCGCTCCCCGAGCATCTCGACGTCCTGACCAGCCGCACAGACCGGAAGGCCCAGGAGGCCGAGAACGACGAGCGCGGAGTAACGGAGCATGATCGCGACACAGAGGGGTGGGGTGGGCCCGTGCTTCTTCGATACACGTCGGATCACCCTCGGAGCAACACCGGGACCTTACACGGTCAGAAAAAACCGGGTTCCGTCGAAGCAGGATCGATCATGGACGCCTCGACCGGGCGTCCGGGCGGGGATCAGCCCGAAACGTCCTCTCCGCGCAGCCCGAGTTCTTCGGCCACGACCCGCATCCCATCGATGACGTTCTGGATGTGCTCCGCCCGCTCGAGCCCGATCAACTCGATCCCTCGCTGGACCTCGTCGCGGCTCACGCCAGCCGCGAACTGCTTGTCCTTGAGTTTCTTGGTCACCGACTTCGGCTTGAGATCGTCGATGCCCGTGGGACGCACGAGGCACGTAGCGAACACGAGACCGGACAACTCGTCACACGCGACCAGGACCTTGTCGAGTTCACCGGTCGGCTCCACACCCGTGAAGTCGGATCGATGCGCGAGAATCGCCTGCAGGATCTCTTCCGGGTACCCGAGTTCCCGAAGGCGTTCGACCGCCGTCAGCGGATGGTTGTCCGGATACTGCTCCCAGTCGAGATCGTGCAGGAGACCGGCGAGCCCCCACAGCTCTTCGTCCTCCCCCCGCATCCGGGCATAGTGGCGGACGGCCGCTTCCACCGAATACATGTGCTTTCGGAGCCCATCGTTCTGCACCCACTCCTCGAGCAGGGCGACGGCGTCACTGCGATCCGGCATGGAAGTCCTCGTGAAGGGTTCGCTGCGGTGGGCGAAGCTGGGGACGGGTCTTGAGCGGGTCAACGCCCGCCGCGCCACTCGACTCGGGCCGGCCCCCGGTCACACCCGGGACGACGGGCAGAGGTGCGTGAGCACACACGATTCGCATCGTGGCTTGCGCGCATCGCACACACGCCGACCGTGCCAGATGAGGAGGTGGGCGAGGAGCGTCCAGCGGTCGGACGGGAAGATCTTCATCAGGTCCTGCTCGATCTTCTCCGGGGTCTTCTCGCGGGTAAACCGCAAGAGCGTCGACAGACGCTTGATGTGCGTATCGACCACCACGCCCTCGTTGATGTCGAACGCGTTGCCGAGTACGACGTTCGCGGTCTTGCGCCCGACGCCGGGTAGAGCGGACAACTCTGCGATGGTCCGAGGGACGACGCCACCGTGCTCCCCCATGACTCCTCGGGCAAAGCCGATGATGTTCTTCGCCTTGTTCCTGAAGAAGCCCGTCGTTCGCACGATCTCTTCCACGTCCTCCTGCTGCGCATTGGCCAGCGACTCGGCATCAGGATATCTCGCGAACAGGACCGGGGTCACCATGTTCACGCGCACATCGGTCGTCTGTGCAGAGAGGATCGTCGCAACCGCGAGCTGGAACGGGTTCGCGTACTCGAGTTCACAGTGCGCATCGGGATACTCCCCGAACAGCAGGTCGAAGACCTCGGCAGCGCGTTCGACTCGGGCTTTCCTGGACTCTCGGGGCATGGCTCTCGAACGGATCAGGCGCTCAGGCGAACACGGGAATACGACAGAGACGAAGGCGGTGGCGCGACGCTACCGGAATGCGGGCTCATCTCGTCGAGGGCGTCAGGCACACCCCGGACGTACGCGAAGAATCTCGCCAGCAGCTTGAGGACCTCCCCCGCCGTCGCGACCTCGTACAGGCCGTCCAGCTCGCCACCCGGTAGCGACGCGGAGAAGTCCCGTGAGTCGCCGCGCGCGTCGATGTTGAGCCAGCTCGTCGCGTCAGCAAGCGGCACGGCGGGCAGCGGTACGACCCCGACCCCCGATCGATCCGGGCGAACGCCGGTCACCAGCAGGGTCTGAAGGACCCCGCTCGAGGTCGCAGTCCAGAACAGTCCGTCGATGGACTCGGGTGCGCCCTCGCTCGACGCCCCACCCGCCCAGAAGAGATGCTGCGGGAGCTGGAGGTAGCCGGAGGCCGCCGGTGGCTCGGGCGGGCCTGGAGGTGCGCCTTCGACGAGGTACCGGGTCGCATGAACCGAGAGCAGATAGACCGGGCACCCGGCACGCGTGAAGTGATACGCGTGAAAGGCGAGGCCACCGAACCGGACCAGAGCGCCGTCCTGGTCCTCCGCGCCTTC
>CALHIO010000240.1 GCA_938030915.1 uncultured Gemmatimonadota bacterium | reverse complement strand
GTCTCGTTCTTCCAGCGCCGTGACCCGCGCGAGATCGAACGTGCGCAGAACGACCCCAAGCACCGCATGGCGCTCATCTTCCGCTGGTATCTCTTCATGGGCGCCCAGTGGGCCCGGTCCGGGGAAGAAGCCCGCCGCGGTGACTATCAGATCTGGTGCGGCCCTGCGATGGGCGCCTTCAACGACTGGGCGAAAGGGAGCTTCCTCGAGCCCGTCGACCAGCGCACGACGGTTCAGATCGGACTGAACCTCATGGAGGGTGCCGCGTGGCTGACGCGCGCCCACCAGCTACGCCTGGCCGGTGTCCCCGTGGGACCGGCCGACACCACGTTCGCTCCGCGGCTACTCCGCTGAGCCTCGTCCACTATTGCTGAGAGCATAGATGTCCACCTCACCCCCCATTGCCATCGTCGGAATGAGCTCCCTGTTCGCAGGGAGTCAGGACCTGCTCGGCTTCTGGCGTGACATCGTCTCGGCTACGGATCGCCTGACCGACGTTCCGCCGCACGCATGGCTGATCGAGGATTACTACGATCCCGACCCGAGCGCGCCGGACATGACGTACGCGAAGCGCGGTGGTTATCTGGACCCGGTGGCGTTCAACCCGATGGAGTTCGGGATGCCGCCGACGACGATTCCGGCGACGGACACGGCGCAGCTCCTTGCGCTGATCGCGGCGAAGCGGGTTCTGGAGGATGCGGGCAAGTACTCGGACGAGGCCGACCTCAGCCGGACGAGTGTGATCCTCGGCGTCGCCTCGGCGACCGAGCTCGTCGTGGAGATGGGCTCACGGCTCCACCACCCGATCTGGCGCAATGCGCTTCGCCAGGCGGGCCTCCCGGAGAGCCGGGTCCAGGAGATCGTCCAGCTCATCAAGGACCACTACCAGCCCTGGCAGGAAAGCACGTTCCCGGGCCTGCTCGGCAATGTGGTCGCGGGTCGGATCGCCAACCGACTGAACCTCGGTGGCTCGAACTTCGTCACGGACGCGGCCTGCGCCAGCTCCATTTCGGCCCTCCAGGCCGGCCTGCACGAGCTGTATCTCGGCGACAGTGACATGGTGATCGCGGGGGGCGTGGACGCCCTCAATGACATCCTCATGTACATGTGCTTCTCGAAGACGCCTGCGTTCTCCCCGACGGGTGACTGCCGGCCCTTCTCCGAGAATGCGGACGGGACGCTGATCGGTGAGGGCGTGGGCATGCTCGCGCTGCGACGCCTCGAGGATGCCGAGCGTGACGGCGACGAGATCTACGCGGTCATCCGCGGGCTCGGGGCTTCGTCCGACGGGAAGGGGTCCAGCGTCTACGCGCCGCGCCCCGAAGGCCAGGCCAAGGCGCTCCGTCGCGCGTATGAGCATGCCGATTACAGCCCGGCTACGGTTGAGCTCGTCGAAGCCCACGGGACCGCAACCAAGGCCGGTGACGCGGCCGAGGCGCGCGGTCTGACGTCGGTGTTCGGTCCTGCGAACGAGGACGGGCGGGCGTGGTGCGCCCTCGGCTCCGTGAAGTCGCAGATCGGCCACACGAAGGCCGCGGCGGGCTCCGCCGGCCTGATCAAGGTCGCTCTGGCGCTGCATCACCGCGTGCTGCCCCCGACGCTCAAGGTCTCGAAGCCCAACGCGCAGCTCGGACTCGACGACGGGCCACTGTACATCAATACGGAAGCACGCCCGTGGATTCGGGGCAGCGATCATCCGCGCCGTGGTTCGGTCAGTTCGTTCGGCTTCGGTGGCTCGAACTTCCACGTCACGCTCGAGGAGTACACGGGACCGGGGCGTCGTCCCGAGCGCCTCC
The DNA here is from genome assembly GCA_938030915.1 of uncultured Gemmatimonadota bacterium. Taxonomy (GTDB): domain Bacteria; phylum Gemmatimonadota; class Gemmatimonadetes; order Longimicrobiales; family Gaopeijiaceae; genus UBA2589. Next base: position 2,587 of record CALHIO010000240.1, on the reverse strand, counting down.
GGGTTTGGTCCGATGAACTGGTCGTGCTGTCCGCCTCGGACCGTGACGGCCTCGTCGCCCGGCTCGGGGAGACGGCGTCGCGCGCCGGGGGCGGTGATCCGCTGGCCCTGATCGCGGCCGAGGCAGCCGGCGCATTCGATGCGAAGTCGTCCGCCCGGGTTGCGATCGTCGCACGCGATGTGGACGAACTGGCTACGAAGCTCGCCAAGGCCTCCGATGCTCTTCGCTCCGGGAGTGAAGAGTCTCTGCCCGACCCCGACATCCGCTTCGGCTTCGGGCCATCTGCGGTCGGCAAGCTCGCCTTCGTCTTCCCGGGACAGGGAAGTCAGTACGTCGGCATGGGTGCGGACGCGGCGATGACCTTCGACGGGGCCCGCTCCGTCTGGGATGCAGCGGCCGACATGGAAGAGTTCGGGGAGGATCGACTCGACCGTGCGGTCTTCCCGCCACCGGCCTTCACCGACGAGGAGCGGGTGCAGCAGTCCGCGAACGTCACGGCCATGGCGACGGCCCAGCCTGCGATTGCAGCGGTCAGTCTCGGCTTCCTGCATCTCTTGCGTACGGTGGGTGTCGAGGCCGATGCAGTCGCCGGGCACAGCTTCGGAGAGCTCTCGGCGCTGGCCGCATCGGGGCGCATCGAAGAGGGCGCTCTCCTCGCGACGGCTCGGAAGCGAGGCGAACTGATGGCCGAAGCGGCGGCGAGCACGGCCGGGGCCATGATCGCCGTTCCGAGTGATGCGGAGACGGTGGCTGGCCTGATCGACGCATCGGACAACGTCGTCATCGCCAATGACAATGCGCCGACCGAGGTCGTGCTCGCGGGGTCGGTCGAGGCGATCGACGCGGTGACCGACAAGCTGAAGGCCGCCGGGCTGCGAACGATCCGGCTGCCCGTGGCCTCCGCCTTCCACAGCAGCATCGTAGCCGGCTCCTGCGAGCCGTTCCACGAATACCTGGCGGGTGTGAAGTGGGCGGCCGGATCGATCGACGTCTACGCAAACAAGACGGCAGAGGTCTACCCGAAGACGGCGAAGGCTGGTCGCCGCCTGTTGGCCGACCAGCTCGCGTCCCCGGTCCGCTTCCGCGAAATGGTCGAAGCGATGCATGCCGCGGGGGTGACGCACTTCGTGGAAGTGGGTCCCGGCCGTGTGCTCACCAAGTTGATCGGGCGGTGTCTGGGGGATCGGACACACGTGGCGGTCTCACTCGACGACAAGAAGGTCGATGGCCTCCGTGCGTTCTGGCGCGGTATCGGTGCGCTTGCCGCCGAGGGCATCGACATGAACCTCACAGCGCTTTCGGAGGGGTATCGGGTTCCCGACGCTCCGGCGGAGGCGAAGCCTTTCGAAATCATGATCACCGGATTCAACCACGACCGTCCGTATCCGCCCGAAAACGGAGCGGCCGGTCGCGCGGCTCCGAATCCCGAACAGGTCGAGGCGCCGCCCGCGCCGGCTCCGGCCGTGGCGACTCCTGCCGCTCCCCCGCAGGTACCGGCCGCTCAACCCGTGTTGGCAGCTCCGGCTCCGGTGGCGCCCGCGCCGTCGCCGCCGACTGTCGATCCGGTGATGGCCGCTCAGGTGCACCAGGTCACGATCCAGGCCCATCGCCGGTACCAGGAGCTGATGGCGGAGAGCCACAGGAATTTCCTGAGTCTGGCGGCCCAGGCACTCGGCCAGGAGGCGGGAGGGCGGAGTGTTTCCGTTCCGGCCATGCCTGTCGCGCAATCCCCGGCACTGGCGCCGGCCGTATCAGCTCCAACTCCCACTGTTGCGCCGCCGACGGTAGCCTCCGTCGCGCCGCCAGCCCCCGTGACGCCCGTCGCACCGGTCGCTCCTCCAGCGCCGGCCGCTGTCGAGGCGGCTCCCGCCTCGCCCGCGCCTGAAGCCGCTGCGGCTGCACCCGTAGCTGCGGCTCCCGCTGCCTCGGCTCCATCCGCGCCGGCCGTCGACGTGACCGCGATGGCACTCGAGGTCGTCTCGGAGAAGACGGGGTACCCGGTCGACATGCTCGACCTGGATATGGAGATGGAAGCCGGACTCGGGATCGACTCGATCAAGCAGGTCGAGATCCTGTCCGAGCTGCAGGAGCGTCTCCCCGGGCTGCTGGAGATCGAACCGTCCGAGCTGGCCTCCCTGCGCACGCTGCGGGATGTAGCGGACAAGCTCTCCGCCGGACTGCCCGCGGGCGCACCCATGGCTCCTGCCGCGCCCGCTGCGGCACGTGCAGTTGCACCGGTTTCTGCGACCTCGTCCGCGCCGGCCGTCGACGTGACGGCGATGGCGCTCGAGGTCGTTGCGGAGAAGACGGGGTACCCGGTCGAGATGCTCGACCTGGACATGGAAATGGAAGCCGGACTTGGGATCGACTCGATCAAGCAGGTCGAGATCCTGTCCGAGCTGCAGGAGCGACTCCCCGGGCTGCCGGAGATCGAACCGTCCGAACTGGCGTCGCTGCGCACGCTGCGGGATGTGGCCGACAAGCTCTCCGCTGGACTACCGGTCGGTGCAGCCGCGGCACTGGCTGCACCTGCGGCTCCTGCCGCGCCCGCTGCGGCACGTGCAGTTGCACCGGTTTCTGCGACCTC
>CALHIO010000239.1 GCA_938030915.1 uncultured Gemmatimonadota bacterium | reverse complement strand
GGGGCGGTTTCGATGGCGATCGCGATCGGAGTGCTTTCATGGATGACCACGGCGCGTGTGGTTCGCGGCGAGGTCCTCAAGATCCGCGCGATGGAATACGTGGAGGCCGCCCGCAGCCTGGGTGCGACCAATGCCCGGATCATCCTCCGGCACGTACTCCCCAATACCGCGGGCCCCATCGTGGTCGGCGCGACGCTTGCGGTGGGCAACGCGATCATCCTCGAGTCATCGCTCAGCTTCCTGGGACTCGGCGTTCAGCCGCCCACGCCGACGTGGGGCAACATGCTCATGGATGCCCAGGCCACGATGTCGACTCAGCCGTGGCTCTCGATCTTCCCGGGGCTCGCGATTCTGGTGGTGGTGCTCGCGGTCAACTTTCTGGGTGACGGCCTGCAGGACGCACTCGATCCCCGCGCTGATCGCAGCTGATCACGAAGCCCCCGGCGTCGTATCGACGCCGGGGGCTTCGATCATCTGTTCAGTCAGCTCGAGGTTGCACGGGCCTCAGTGCCAGTCGTGTCCGTCGTCCCACGTGCAGCTGACGTCGGTCGCCTGCAGCCAGTCGAGAGCCGGCTGCCCGATGCCTATCCCGCTCGTCCAATCCATGGCGGGCTGTCCGATCGGGGCTCCCGGGGGTGCACTCGGCGTCCCCGGCATCTCGATGACGTTGGCCGGGCGATCCATGAAGCGCTGGATCTCCATGGCCATCAGTCCCGCCTGCGCATCGGTATCCGCCATGGCCATCAGACTCTCGCTCAGATGACGAAGCGCCATCGTCGTGACCGCTCGGACCTGCGGCATTGACGCCGTGGCGGCCAGCATCTGAATACGGTCGATCACCACCCCCTGAACGGCCTGCTGAATCGCCTGCTCGTATGCACCGTTCGCTGGCGTGCCGAACGACGCATCGATCAGGCGACGGAGCACGACGTCCAGGCCAGGCAGGGACGAGTCGAAGATCTCCTGCTCCACCATCCGCGCCGCGCGGGACGGGTCGAGCAGGGAGTTCACCGTGTGGCTCGCCGCCACGACCGCGGGTGTCACCGCGTCGAACGCCGATCCGGTCCAGCGCGGGAAGAGCTCCCGGGACGAGCCGTATCCCGGCGGACGAGGTGGAATCATGTTGACGACATCGACGGGAAGGGCGAGCTCCGCCGGGGAGAGGGTGCGCATCAACGCATCGAGCGCCCGGTTCTGGTCGTCGGCGGATGCTCTCGACATCGGGTTCAGTCCGTCACCGCGCATCGCGTACGTGTATTCGACCCCGCCCACAACCGTCGCCGTGGACTCGGTCTGGTAGCGATGGTGCATGTAGAGCGGCACCAGGACTTCTTCGATGGTCGCCATCGGGCGGCCGTTCCGGATCGCGCGCTCGCCGAAGCGGGACAGCGCGGCGCCACGCACGTCCATCATGCGCTGGAGTTCATCAGCCATGTCGGTGCCGTTCGCCCACTGGTCCGCCTGGGGTGAGGTCGCCACGTCCTGGCCGGACATGTAGCGCACATCCTGAGCCCACGCGTCTTCGAGGATGCGATCGAGCTCGGCCTCCACGTCGGTGCCGGGAGGGAAATCCTGGTAACCGTATGCAACCGCGGCGATGTCCCACTCACCGATGTCCGCGTCGTACACTTCGGAATAGTCGAGGGACCCGTCCGGGTTTAGCTCGACGAGTGGATGCGGATAGTCCATGACCGAGATGCGGCCGGCCTGGCTGTTGTAGTAGTTGTGCCCGAGTCCGATGGTGTGACCGACCTCGTGCGCCGAAAGCTGCCGGATCCGGGAAACGGCCCACTCTTCGAGGTGCGGAGGGTTCTCGTCTCCGATCTCGTATGGGCTGAGCAAGCCCTCGGCGATCATGTAGTCCTGACGGATCCGCAGTGAGCCGAGGGTCACCACGCCCTTGATGATCTCACCGGTGCGCGGGTCAGAGACCGATCCGCCCGTGCTCCAGCCGCGCGTGGACCGGTGCACCCAGTTGATCACGTTGTACCGCGCATCGAGCGGGCTGATCGAGTCGGGGCGCATGACGACCTGGAACGCGTCACGGTATCCAGCAGCCTCGAACGCCTGATTCCACCAGCGCGCCCCGTCCAGCAGGGCCGAGCGGACGGGCTCCGGGGTGCCCGGGTCGAGGTAGTAGACGATCGGCTCCACGGGGTCACTCATCCGGGCCGACGGGTCGACCTTCTCGAGGCGGTGACGACGGATGAATCGCTGCGTCATGTCCTGCCCCAGGGGTGTCGCATAATCCTGGTACGTATTCGCGCCGTATCCCGCTCGCGGGTCGTGAGCCCGGGTCTCATACCCGTCATCCGGGAGTTCCACGAAGGAGTGGTGCAGACGGATCGTCGCAGCTTCGCCGGACGCAGCCACCCTGTTGACCCCTTCGAAGGTGCCGCCGCCGCCGAAGCCCCCGAATCCGCCACCGCCTCCGGCACCGGGCTGTTGCACGAAGGTCAGCTCGACCTCCATCTCGGTGTTGGTCGGGAAGGCGTTGGTGAACTCCATGTAGACGGAGCTCCGGGCGTTATCGAGCCGGTACTGTCCAGGCCTCATTCGACCACCGGCGTTGATGGGGTCACGGAGCAGGAAGCCCGTCATGTCGACCAGGACCCGGCCATCGGTCTCTGCTTCTGCGTTGAAGCCCCAGAGCACGGAGCGGGCGAACGCATCCCGGACCGCTCGTACCTCGTCAGGATTGTCGCTGTTCGCCCGGAAGCGGTAGTTCGGCTGGACCATCATGACCTTCCGACCCACGCGTTCGAACTTCACGATTCGGGAGCCACGCAGCGCCCCTCGATCCAGGCCGAGATCGTTCGATCCCAGTCCTGCGCCGTACCCGACGAAGTGGATCATTTCCACGCCAAGCTCGGGGATCTCCATCCACAGCTGGCCCTGATCCGCGTCCCAGTAGAGCGGGAGCATGCCATCCATGCGCTCGAGGCCCGCCGTCTTTTCCTCGATCGACGGAAGGGCTGCGGTCGAACCTACGTTGCGTTGGGCTTCGGCGGGTCGTGCGAGCATCAACGTCGTGAGCGCGAGGGCACAGACGCCGAAGGAAAAGCGAGCTACCTGACGGATCATGGTGCCTCCTGGGGCGATTCGAGGCCACGGTTCCGTGGCGTGTTCCGGGTGCGAGGTCGGCAACTTGGGACAGATCCGTCTACTTGGCGACCAGTCCCGACTCACGCTTTACAGTCGTTGGGGCGGGGACGATGTTCGGCGGGTCGATCGCCATCCACTCTCAGTGCCGACGGGCGTCGTGCCGGAACCAACGATCGATCAGCCGCACGGCGCTTCGGCGTTCAACGTGTCCGTCCTTTCGGGCGTGGTCATCACCCCTCTTGGATGGGAGTATTGCGGATGAAACGGAGGAGCGAATGACGGATCGACTTCGAGTCGGTGTGATCGGAGCGGGGAGATGGTCGAAGACCGCCCACTTGCCCGGGTTTCTGCGTTCGCCCCTCTGCGACCTTGTTGCGATTTGTGACCTCGACCGGGAACTCGCCGAAGCCGCTGCAGCCGAATTCGATATTGCCGATATCTCGACTGACGTACGCGAGCTGCTCGCGCGCGACGATCTCGACGTCATCGACGTCGTGACCCGGGGTGATCATCAGGACCTCGTCTTTGCAACCCTTGAAGCCGGTAAGCACTGTCTCGTAGAGAAACCCGTCTGTCACGACTTCCGGGACGTGTGGCGAGCGCATGAGCTGGCGGAGTCGAAA
>CALHIO010000238.1 GCA_938030915.1 uncultured Gemmatimonadota bacterium | reverse complement strand
CCACCGGCGGCAGTGGCGGCCGAATCGCGCGCGCGTTCCTCGGTGATGCGGTGCAGGAGGAGAGCGCGCCGGACTACCGGACCGAATCCGAGGGATTCGACCTCCAGCCCTTCGTGGGGCTGTACCGCGAGCCACTCACCGGGGGGCCTCTCGAGATTACGCTGAGAGAGGGTGTGCTGTACGCGCGCTCGACCCCACTCCTGCCCCTCTCCGGGTCGGAATTCCAGGTAGGCTCCGGAGACCGTCGCTACGTCTTCGATCGTTACGGCAGCACCGTCGTCGGTTTCCGTGTCGAAGACTGGCAGTACTCCGATCGTCGGTACGAGCGGGTCACGGCGTGGACCCCGAGCGCGACTGAGCTGAACGCCTTCGAAGGCGAGTACCGAAGCGAGGATGCAGAGACCACCTACCGGGTCACGGCGACCGAAGACGGCCTCGAGATCTGGCAGCGCCCGAACAACACCTTCATGGTGAGCCCCGTGTACGACGACGGCTTCCAGTCCGGTGGCCGTATCGTGCGCTTCCTTCGGGACGGCGCAGGCCGCGTGACCGAGCTCTCCCTGAGTATCGGACGGGTCTACGACATGCGATTCCAGCGCGCCGGGGACTGAAGCCGGCTCGACCCGAATGAGTCGAGGGTCCGGTCCCGGGACCCCGGGCATGTCCGGGCGGGCAGCGGGCCCGGCCGAAACTGGTCACACGTGTGATGTCCGGATATGTTCGCCGCCCTCGTCTCAGGAGGCTGCCCTGATGAAGTCGCGTATGTCCTTGCCTGTCCGGTCCTTGGCCGCCGTGCTCGTTGTTTCGGCGCTCACGCACCCCGATCAACTCGCGGGTCAGGAGACCGTTCGCCTCTCCCTGGATCATTACATGGATCTGGAGACGGTAGCCGGCCCACAGATCGCCCCGGGCGGATCCAGGATCGTCTATACGCGAAGCTGGTTCGACATGGTGAATGACCGACGGGAATCGTCCATCTGGATCATGGACGCCGACGGGTCCCGGAACCGGCATCTGCTGGATGGGGGGAACGTCCAGTGGGCTCCTGACGGAACGCGAATCCTCTTCACCGCCCCTGGTGAGCCCGGAGGGGTTCAGATCCACGTCCGCTGGATGGACGCCGAGGGCGCGACCTCGCAGATCACCCGACTGGAGAATGGTCCGAGCAACGTGCAGTGGTCTCCCGACGGTGACTGGATCGCCTTCACCAGCCGTGTCGACGACCGTGCGGACTTCGCGGGGGTGAGCTTGCCGGATCGACCTGACGGCGCACAGTGGACCGCCGGCCCGAAGATCATCGAACGGGCCGGATACAAGCGCGACCGCTCCGGATACGTCGACACGGGCTGGACCCACCTCTTCATCGTGCCCGCGGAAGGTGGGACGCCTCGTCAACTGACCAGGGGGGACTGGAACCACAACGGGGTCGCGTGGAGCCCCGACGGGACCGAGATCTACTTCACGTCGTACCGGACCGAAGATTGGGATGACCCGGAGAACTGGCAGGAGTCCGACGTCTATGCGGTCGAGATCGCGGGCGGCTCCGTACGGCGCCTGACCGACAAACGTGGCAGTGACGGTTCACCCGTGCCCTCCCCCGACGGTTCGCTTATCGCCTACATCTCCGGGGACGAGCATGATGACACGTACCGGAACTCGCGCATCCACATCATGAATCGGGACGGGTCCGGTCACCGCAGCATTTCCGCCGACTACGATCGACAGTCCGGCGGGTTGATGTGGGCTCCCGACGGGAGTGGTCTCTATTTCAGCGTCTCGCGTGAAGGGTACCGGAGCCTCCATTTCGCGTCCGTGGACGGTGGTGTGCAGCAGCTCACCGAGGGAAATCGCCTGATGACCCTCTCGTCTTTCTCGGAAGACGGGATGGCGGTCGGCACGATCTCGAGCGCCTACGAGCCCGGAGATCTGTATCGCTGGAGCCTGGACGACCCAGAGGATCCCATGCGGCTCACGAACGTCAATGCGGACATCCTGCACGACGTCACGCTCGGCGAGGTCGAGGAAGTCTGGTATCGGTCCGACCCGTTCGACATTCAGGGCTGGATCGTGAAGCCGCCGGACTTCGACCCTGAACGCGAGTACCCGCTGATGCTCGCCATCCATGGTGGACCGCACAGCATGTACAACGGCGGGTTCAACTTCGCCTTTCAGGAACACGCCGCGAACGACTACGTGGTTCTCTACACGAACCCCCGCGGGTCGACCGGATACGGCACGGAGTTCGCCAACGCCATCCAGCACGATTATCCCGGCGTCGACATGCAGGACCTGATGCGGGGCGTCGACTACATGCTGGAGACCGGATACATCGACGAGGACAACCTCTTCGTCTACGGCTGCTCCGGTGGCGGCATCCTGACGACGTACATCGTCGGCAACACCGACCGCTTCACGGCAGCCTCCGCCAATTGCCCGATCGTCAACTGGATGTCGGCCATGGGCACGTCCGACGCAATCAGCTACACCCGGACCTTCGAGGTTCCCTTCTGGGAGGATCCGACGGAGTGGATCGACCGGTCGTCGATCTTCTATGTCGGCAATGTGACGACCCCGACGATGCTCATGACGGGCGAGCTGGACCTCCGCACGCCGATGGGGCAGACCGAGGAGTATTACCAGGCGCTTCAATACGTGGGCGTGCCGACGGTCATGATCCGCTTTCAGGACGAGTGGCACGGAACCGGGTCGCGGCCGTCGAACTTCATGCGGACACAGCTGTATCTGCGTAAATGGTGGGAGAAGTGGGGCACGCACGACGATCGGCTCGTAAGTTGACGTGCTCGGGACCCCTCAGAAGAAACAGATGACGCTGTCGTCACCCCGGGCCGATCTTCGAATCCTCTGCGGTGTATTGCTTCGAGACAGTCGATTGATAGAGTTGTGGCCGGCTACGTAACCGATACGTGACTGCTTTGAATCCGACATCGATCCAGATCAGCCCTGCGGAGCGCCTGCGCGGCATCCTCCCCGACGTCGAGATCGCGGCGATTGCCCCGATCATCGAGGAGATCGAGGAGCTGAAAGTCCGTCGCAAGGCTGCGGTTCTGGCGCATAACTACATGACGCCGGACATCTTCCATGGCGTCTCCGACCTCAAGGGTGACTCCCTCGCGCTCGCCCGGATGGCAGCCGAGACCGAAGCGGAGGTCATTGTGATGGCGGGCGTCCATTTCATGGCCGAGACGGCGAAAATCGTAAATGAGGAGAAGACGGTCCTCATTCCCGACGTGAAGGCCGGATGCTCTCTCGCGGATGCCATTACAGGCGCCGACGTGCGGCTGCTCAAGGAGCGGTACCCAGGGGTCCCCGTGGTCACCTATGTGAACACGTCCGCCGAGGTCAAAGCCGAGTCGGACATCTGCTGCACCTCCGGCAACGCGGTCCAGGTGGTCGAATCCCTTGGTGTCGACCGGGTCATCTTCCTTCCCGACCAGTACCTCGGCCGGTGGGTCGCCACCCAGACGGACGTCGAGATCATCCTGTGGGAGGGCGCGTGCGAGGTGCACGAGCGCTTCACCGCCGAGGAATTGCGTGGATACCGGGACCTCAACCCCGGTATTCAGATCATCGCGCATCCCGAGTGCCCGCCGGACGTTCTCGATGAAGCCGACTTCGTGGGGTCGACCGCCGGGATGATCAACTGGGTCAAGTCCGAACGACCCCGACAGGTGGTCATGGTGACCGAGTGCTCAATGAGCGACAACGTCGCAGCCGAGTCTCCGTCGACCGAGTTCGTGCGCCCCTGCAACCTGTGTCCACACATGAAGCGTATCACGCTGGAAAACATCCGTGACGCGCTGCGTGACATGAAGCACGAGGTGACGATCGATCCGGCGGTTGCCGAGCGGGCGCGGACGTCCGTCGAGCGCATGCTCGCCGTCCAGCTCTGATTCGACCGACACCCGGTCGAGGCTGACCCCAACCGCATACGATCATCGACCTTGACGGCTTTCTCTCCGCGGCGCTGAACGAAGATCTCGGCGAACGCGGAGACGTGACCTCCGATTCGACGATTTCCGAGGAAACCGACGCCACGGCGCACCTCATCGCTCGGGAGGACGGTTGTATCGCAGGTCTCGCGGTGGCGCTGCGATGCTTTGAACTGCTCGACGAAGACGTTGAGATCGGCGCACTCGCGCAGGACGGCGACGTGGTGTCTGCTGGCACTCGGCTGGCGACGATTCGTGGCGACGCCCGGAGCATCCTCTCTGCTGAGCGCCTCGCCCTGAACCTTCTCGGGCAATTGAGCGGCGTCGCATCGGCCACGCGCGCCCTCGTCGATCGGGTCGACGGAACCCGCGCCCGAATCATCGACACGCGCAAGACGGTTCCTCTGATGCGTGGCCTGCAGAAGATGGCCGTCGTGGCCGGTGGCGGCGGCAACCATCGCATGGGCCTCTACGATCAGGTGCTGATCAAGGACAACCACATCGAAGCCGTCGGGTCGCCCGCTGAAGCGGTGCGGCGCGCCCGCGCCCACGTCGGCGACGACATGACGGTCGAGGTCGAGATCGAACGACTCGAAGACCTCGAGTCCGTGATCGAAGCCGGCGCGGACGTCGTGATGCTCGACAACATGGCGCCCGACCGCATGCGTCAGGCCGTGGAACAGGCGAACGGCAGGGTCCTTCTCGAAGCCTCCGGCGGAATCACGCTCGAGACGATCCGTGCCGTGGCAGAGTCCGGTGTGGACCTCATTTCAGTGGGGGCTCTCACCCATTCCTCCCCATCGCTCGACGTCGCGCTCGACTTCGAACGCTGAGCCCCCGCACGCTCGCTGGCGCGTTGTAGGCGGGTCGGAGCTCACGTAGCTTCACCGCCCACTGTCCCACGGCTCTTCGGAAGGATGTTTCGCATGACGGGTTCGCCGCGTCTATCGGCCTCGCGCCTCCGTCTCCCCGCGTCCGGCCTCCGTCTACACGGGGCTGGCGGGCTACTCATCGCCACCTTCGTCGTACTCTTCACCACGTCGACCAGCCTCGACGCACAGGTCGAAGACACCGGCAGCGACCTCGTGACGATCTTCGAGCTCGGAGGCCTCGTCACGGATACCAACGGCGATGACGTGCCCGACGCGGTTCGGGCGTCTCTCCTGCTCGGGGACTTCCCATCCACGGCGGAGCTGGCCGCGGCAGCCGAGATCTCTGCCCGTCTCGGATTCGAGACGATGGCGATGGACCTCCCGATCCTCCGAGGCGACAGCGGTGCGATCCCGATCGTGATCGGCAGGAGTGGCCTCGGGGCGACCAGTATCCGCGCACCGGGCCTGGATCCTGCCTCCCTCGACTCCGGCGAAGGTGCCGTTGCGATCGTGGAGTCGGGTGACCGGAACTGGGTCGTGGTCGTCGGAGGAGATGACGAAGGCCTCCTGGCTGCCGCGCGGCTCTTTGCCGGCGTTCTGCCTCACACGCGGACCCTGTCGACCGCGTCCCTATCCCGTGTGAACGACGACCTCACGGAGGTGCTGGAGGCCTCGAACATCGCCGGAGCTTCGGTGCGGATATGGCAGGCGCGCTCGCGGAGCGAGCAAGAAGGAATCACGAGACTCATTGTCGAC
>CALHIO010000237.1 GCA_938030915.1 uncultured Gemmatimonadota bacterium | reverse complement strand
GTGGAGCGGGTGCTCCGTTGTGTTGTGACTGAGTGTATCGGCAGATTCACGGAACCGGACACAGGACATTCGTACCGGGTCAGAGACCTGCGTTCGGGGGCGGTCACTTGGCCACCTCGACTTCCCGCACGTGGGTGTACGAGGAACGCGACACGGGGAATACTGCGTCGAGGTATTTCTCAGCGGTCACCCGTGAACCGAAGCCTGTGGCGCGCTCACGGATAGGCGTCCACTCAAAGCCGTGGGGGCTCGTCGCGGACTCGCTGTAGTAGTAGAGCCAGTCGCCGGGGGCGTGCACGATGACCCACTCGGTCTCGACCTCAGGCTCGGTGTAGGCCGACTCCGTGATGACGAACTCAACGTCCCATCCATGCTGGTGCATCTCGACCGAGTAGCCGGTCTCGGCGGCGAGGCGGGTCACGACGCTGACGATGTGCAGGTAGGTCTCCATGTCCTGCGTCTCGACGAACACCGAGGCGCCGGTCGGCCGGTCGTAGACCTCGATGTCGGGGATGCCGAGGGCGAGGTGGTTCGACCGCGAGTTCGGGTAGGACTGGATCATCCCCAGCATCGACGCGGCGCGGATCTTCGTGGTCTTGTCGGTGTCGAGGATGGTGGTCAGGGTATTCATTCTGTGTGCCTCCTTAGGCGGTTGTGGAGCGGGTGCTCCGTTGTGTTGTGACTGAGTGTATCGGCAGATTCACGGAACCGGACACGGGACATTCGTACCGGGTCAGTCCAGCGGCTGCCGGAGGATGAGGAACATGGTGTCGCCGTCGCGGCCCCACTCGACCGTGACATCGGTGCGGCCCGCCAGCATCAGCGCCTCGATGAGCGATGACACGACGGTGACATCCGCGTACAGCGGGCAGTCGACGAAGCGGACGTACAGCACCTGCGAGTCGTCGTGTGGGTCGTCCCGCCAGCCGAACGTGTCGACCATGTTCATCGGCAACTGCGCCGGGTAGATGGCGTCGAGCACGACCTCCCGCACCTCACGGCGCGTGGTCATCGCAGTGCGCGACGAGTCGAGGATCAGGTCGAGCCGCATCAGCCGTGGTCCTTCCAGACGATGGCGCCACGACAGGTGCCCTGAGTATGGACCGCGTGGTTACGGACACGCTCGCTGAGACGCCAGCGCCAGCCGAGACCCTCGGCACCGCACTCCGAGCAGGTCGCCTCGTAGCGGCCCTTCGGCATCGACTCAGGCATGTCGGCGCAACGCTCGGCGCTGCACCCAATGTCACGGGCGACCCGCTTCCACTCGGGACCGTGCCCCGCGTCGAACCCGGCGATCGCGTGAGCGACCTCGTGGAGGATCGTGTCCTCGATCTCCTCGAACGAGGCGTGCTCGACGAACGAGCGCGACAACTTGATGACGTTCGCGCCGAAGGTCGCGGCGCCTGCCCGGCGCTTAGCGTCATCGAACTCGAAGGTCCAAGTCTCCAAGCCGAACTCGGGGTCGACGCAGTCGGGGTGGTACCGGTGCTCGTACAGCGCCATGACGGCCATCTCGCGGACGGTCGCTTCCTTCGCTGTGTCGTGTCGGACGGTGGTGCTCATGTGTATCTCCTGTGGGTAGGTGCCGGGCTTGTTCCCGACGTTCTCTATTGTGCCACACTATCGGCCAGATGCACGCATCCCAACATGGGTAATATGTACTGGGTCCCTGAGCCCGTCCCGTCGTCCCGTCCCGTCCAGTGTAGGAAGTGTAGTTTTCGACCCCTCCGTGGTATTTATTTACAGATCGAGATCGAAATAGTAAGGGAATACCACAGGGGGGCCAGTTTCTACACTTCCTACACTGGATCGACCGGGACGGGGCGGTGGCGTTGCCCTGAGAACGCGAAAAGGCCCCGCCACGGACCCGGTGAGGGCCAGCGGCGGGGCGGTGAAGGAGGAGGGCAGACGCCTAGACGCCCACCCTCCCCACGATGTCAGCGGTGAGCCTTGCTCTGGACGAACGTCTTGACGACAGACAGGCCAGCGGCGAGCCCAGCGAGGGCCGCACCCTTGGCGGTGGTCATGTCGGTTACGACGAACGCAGCGAGGAACGCCTGCGCGGCGGTCCACAGAGCGCGCTCCGCGATGTTGCGGATCTCAGTCATAGAGTACCTCCTCATCGTCCGCGTCCCCGATCGCCGGGTCGCGGTAGGTCTCTACCAGCCGGTTCGCTTCCTCACGCAACTCCTCGATGATGGCGCTCTGAACTTCAAGCGCCTCCTCGCTGACGACCATCCATTGACGGATGACACGCACAGCGACGTACGAGAGAACTACGACAGTCGCTCCTGCGGGCAGGTAGGGGAACAGTTGCGAGACATCCAAGCCCCACCTCCTACTCCCTAGTAGGGGACACGCTCGGTCAGCCGAACGTGCCGGAGTCGACGAGTGAGAGGCCCACCTGTTCGGTGCCCTCCACGCCGACGCCTGCCGTGATCGCGGTGATACGGAACTGGCCGTCCACCGCGACATACCCATACGAGCCTCGCACGGTAACGAGGTCGCCGACCACCAGTTCGGCCACAGTCGGGTCGGACTCGTGGTACAGGGTGGCCCCGATCGAGCAGATCGGTGCCGTGACCTTACCGAGGCGTGCCGCCGCGTATCCCGCCAGCGTCGTCGCATCGGTCTCGTCAGAGTGGGTCACGGTCGACTCCAGCAGCGGGAGACTGGCAAGCGAGCCAGCGTCCGCAGAGGTCGCCGTCGGCCTGTCGGTACCTGAGCCGCCGCCGAGAGCGACGACCGAGTTCGCGACGACCGCGCCGTCCTCGGTGTAGGAGTCGATGTTGATGTTGGTTCCGACCTCCAGCACGTGCGCCGTCGACCGACCTGAGGTCGGGTACAGCGGCTCGAACGCGACGCGCAGAGCGCCTGAGACGTACGAGGTGTCGAAGTAGAAGTCGAAGCCGTTGTCGAGAGCGGACAGGTCGAGCAGAGCGTCGGCCACCGTGCGGTAGTCGTCGCCCTTGAACTCGGCCGTGCGAGTCACACCAGAGGTGGACGTACCGCTCGTGTAGAGGCCGACGTTCCCACCGGTCGCAGCCTGCGCCGTAGCGATCAGGTTGCGTGCGATGGTGAACTGTTCGGTCGAAGTGTAGGTCGCGTCAGCGGTGATGAGCCTGCGCGACAGGTAGCCGAGCCAGCCGGAGCCGGACGCGGTGAGCGAGTTCGAGCCGATGTTGGCCTGCACGCCCCACAGCACACC